>JBEKVL010001008.1:0-2496 GCA_049514055.1 Tepidisphaeraceae bacterium
TAGACGTTCCGGCCGATGCGGCCGGCGTCGTGCTCGCTGGGCTTGAAGATTTCCAGGTCGGTGGCGCCGACGTATTCGGCGAAATGCTTGTGAAAGGCGGCCTCGGCCGAGGCGTAGCCGCTGGTGACGGCGACGACGAGGGAGACGGAGAGGGCGATGGCCAGGACGGTGAGCGTGAGGCGCACGCGGTGGTGGCGGAAGTTTGCTCGAACCAGTTTCCAGACAGCCATATAGGGAACTCAAATTGGAAATTCGAAACTCGAAACTCGAAACAAGCAAACCAAATCAGGGGATTGTGACGGCGATAGAGGCCGGGACGCAGCCCCACATCTCACTTCGTGCCTCCGTGCCTCGATGCCTCGGTCCCTTCCGCCCGCAGGCAGGCCTGGTATTTCACGGCCAGTTCTTGTGCCCCCGCCACTTCGCTCGTGGCAAATTGGGCAATGAGCCGGCCGTCCTTCATGACTCCGACCTGCCGGGCGAAGATGGCGACGCTGGGCTCATGGGTGACCATGACGATGGTCTTGCCATGTTCGGCGGACAGATTGCGGAGCAGTTCGCAGACGCTGTCGCTGTTGGTGGAGTCGAGGTTTCCGGTGGGCTCGTCGGCGAGGATGACGGCGGGGTCGGCCGCGAGGGCCCGGCCGATGGCGACGCGCTGCTGCTCGCCGCCGCTCATGACATCGGGGCGATGCTCGCGGCGATGCGACAGGCCGAGGGTTTCCAGCAGTCCGTCGATACGATTGGCGACGGCGCTGCCGTTCCTGCCTTCGAGCATGAGCGGCAGGGCCATGTTCTCGCCGGCGGTGAGGGTCGGGATGAGATTGAACGCCTGGAAGACCAGCCCCACATGCCGGCGGCGGAAGACGGTCAGTTCGCGGTCGCGCATGTGAGTAATGTCCTGGCCATCGATGAGGATCCGGCCGGAATCGGGCGACGTGAGCCCGGCCATCAGGTGCAGGAGCGTGCTCTTGCCGGAGCCGCTGGCGCCCATGATGGCGAGGAACTGGCCCTGCTCGACGGACAGACTGACGCCTGCCAGCGCGGTAACGCGGCGGTCGCCTTGGCGGAAGGTTTTGGTGGCGTTCTCAACAGCCAGTGGCGTCATGCGATCAACTCCATGAACGCCGCACTATAGCCGGGGCCGCGGAGTGGGACAACGGGAACCGGCAATGTGCAAACAGGAGGGAGGAGCGGTGGGGGTCACGACAACTCCCTCTGGCACAGGGACACACCATACCTGTCATGGCAAGATTTCCGCGATCGTAAGCACGCCTTGGGGGTTGCCCCCGATGAACACGTCCATTGTCTCGGATTCACCGTAAATATGTGTCTCGTGGTAATCGCCCGTTTTGCCCGAGTCCGGTTGCGTGAAGACTTCCACGCAACGATCGACCAGATTGACGATCCAATAGGCGCGGATGGCGGCTCGAGCGTAGCTGCGGAGTTTGATGCCGCGATCGCGCGAAAGCGTCGTGTCGGCGACCTCGATCACCAGCACCGTGTCCGTCGGGCCGGGATGCCGGTCGGCGTAATCCTCGGGCTGGCCGCGAATTACGGCGGCATCGGGTTCCGGCTCGCCATCGGCAAGGGTGATCGGCTCCTGCAATTGCACCGAGAACCCGGCCGGAACCAGTCCGTTCAGTGCCCGCTGAAGCTTCGCCAGTGCAATCCGGTGCCTGGGGTTCTTGGGCATTTTGAAAACCAGCACTCCTTCCAGCAATTCGACAGGATCATCGTCGGTCAGCAACCCGCCCCGGATCATTCCGTGGTATTGCTGCACTGACAACCGGAATATTGGTTCAGGCGACGGATCGGGAACGAGTTGATACGCGACGGTGGGCATTGGGTTTCAGTATACCACGTTCCGGCGTGTGGCGAGCGTCAATTTCCGGCTCTGGACAAGGGAAGACGGCGACAGTCAGAGGAAACCGTCGTGGCAGAGTGTCTTGTGCTGCACCGGGCTCAGGTATTGAGCAGCAGGGAGGAGATGGGGACGGAGTTGACGGCGGCGTGGAGGCGGGCGGAGGGGGTTTTGGGGGAAGTGGGTAGTCGATAGTCGGTAGTGTGTAGTGGGGAATTGGGTTCGTTTTGTGCGGCGGGGGCGTCCGGGGGCGCGTCCGCTGAAGCGGAGCCTGCGGGGAGAGAGTCCTGATTCTGGGGATTGGGTTCGTTTTGGGCGGACTGGTATCTCTTGAGGAGTTTGAGGTAGGTGTTGAGGAGATTGGTGTGGTATTGGCGGAGGCGGTGGAGGGAGGCGCCGAGGGGTTCGCCGGCGGTGGGAGTTCCGGGGGTTGGGGGTTTGGGGAAGAAGGAGAGGGCGATGAGGTCGTCGGCGGTGGTGGATGGGATGGTGGGTTTTTCGGGAAGGGGCAAAGGGTGGCGGCGGAGAGTGTTCTGATATTCGACGTCGGCACAGTCCTGGCGCCATTTGATGATGAGCGGGTGGCGGTTTTCGTGTTCGGCGAGGACTTTGGCTTCGATTTGCGGGATGCG
>JBEKVL010001009.1:0-2492 GCA_049514055.1 Tepidisphaeraceae bacterium
TGTTTCCCTGATAGCCTTCCCTGTAACCGCACAGGATGTGGCAGAACTCGTGCGCGAACTGGTAGGAATACTGCGACCAGAACGTCTTCTCCGTGTCCAGCCGCACCACGATCTCGCCGCGGTCGTTACGCTTGAAAAGCGTGATCGGCCCCTCATGGCCGCGCGTGACGACGATCGGCTCAATCTTGTAGTCCGAAAAGTGCCGCCACAACTCGCGCCCGGCCGACGTGAGTATCGCGCGGATGTCGGCCTCGCTGGCGCCGAAGCCTTCGGTTTCGACACGAAAGGCCGGCATCGCACCGGCATTGGCGGGTGCCTCCTGGGCGAGGCATAAACCTGACAACGCGAGCACACAACAAATCGCTATGGCGGTTCGAATCACGGGCGAATCCTCCTCGGGTGCGGCGGTCTTGACGCCGCTTTCTCATCGGCGTCACAACCCGCGTCATGACATCACAAACGCTCGTCAGCGGCAGACCGGCCGCATTCCCCGTTCCTTGCCGGTTCACTCCGATTCTACCGGCCAACACATATCGAAAAGCGGCGTCTAGCCTCCGAAGAAGGTCTCCTAAACGACCGTATACCGTGTCGAATTCGTGAAGGTGATCTTCTTCGTCTTGCTGAAAACCACGGCCGATCCGCCCACGCGCAGTTGGCCGATGGAACCGGTCGCCGGAGCCGTCGACGACAGCGAATCGGCCGTAGTGAATTTGGTCACATTGCCGTTGATATTCACCGCCGCCCGTAGTTTGCCCAGCGCGATCGTGCCGGCGTTGCCCGGGATGGTGACATTGCCGGTGAGCGAGCCGGGGATGCTGGCGTTGCTCAGCAGGAGCTTGTTGGCCGGGGCCGGGCCGGTGAGCGTCATCCTGGCGCCCATGTTGCCGCCGGTCACGCCCTTGCTCGTCTTCGTGCCGGTCATCGTAAACGTGCCGACGGAACCGGCCGTCAGGCTGCCGGCGAGCCAGTTGCGGGCCTCGATCGTCGTTGCCGCCTTGCTGACGAGCACCGTGACATTCGACAGATCGGCAGCGACGTCGAGCGTGCCCAGGGCCGACGTTTGCAGCGAGCCGCTCGTCCAACTCGGTGCTATCAGGCTCTGCAGTGTGCCCGCCACGGAGATGGCCGAGTCAACGCCGATCGCGCCGCAGGTGATGGCCACCGGCTTGTAGGCTACGCCCATGACGAAGCCCGCACTGCCGAGCAATCGCCCGATCTGGACAGATGTGATGTAGCTTCCGGCCATCGAAATGCCCTCGCCATCGAGGCTCACCGTCCCGGCCACCAGTTTCGCCAGGCGCGATCCCTGAATCGCGCCAATGACGGTGCCGGGGGTCTTTCCGCCTGTGGTGGTGACCGTCAGCGTGGCGGCGGCCGTGGTTCCGGAAAGCAGGACTGTCTCCAATTTCAGTCCGGTGCCGCTGACGACGGTGCCGGTCTTCCCGACCTTCTGGCTCATGTTCTGCCCGGTAACCTGCAGCGTGGCGGTTCCGCCGACAATGGCAAGCACTACATTCGTGCCGTCGGCATCGTGGAAAGAGACCGGCAGTTTGGTCATGGTGACATCAAACGTGCCGGCGGCGGCCGTGAACTTCGTGAAGTGGGCCGCGCTGAAGGTGATCGTGCTGTTGACCCAGTTGATCTGGATGTTGCTGATGCCGGAAGACGGGTTGGAATTGGTCATGTCGTTCCAGACCCAGGTCGGCGTCGCCAGCGACTGATTGAAATACCCGACCTTCAGCGTGTTCTGGAAGACCTGCTGCGACATGCCCGCCGGGAGTTTGAACGACAGGGTGACCGTGGCCTGGTGGGCCAACTGCACGTTGGCCACCTGCCCGTCCTTGGTGAAGCTGAATTCGTAAACACCGGTGACGGTCTTGCCGCCGCTGACTGTCGTGCCCGGATCGCCATAGCGCGTGGCCGTGAGCGTGACCGCCGTTGTTGAATCGGTGCCGGACAGGGCGAAGGGCGGTACGTACACACTGGTAACGTCCTGTGCGCCCATCATGTTGGCCGAGGCGCCCTCCGCATTGTAGAACGTCGTGCCGTCCTCCTCGACCAGGTTGGGAGCGATGTCGATGCCGAACGTCTTCGACGCCGGCTCTCCCGGCACGACCGGATTGGCGGAGTCTTCCGAGATCTGGACCTGCACGAGTGTCTCGCCGGCGGCCGGCGTGTACTGACATGTATAGGACATCGGACCGGCCTGCGTGACCGCTCCCAGCGTGCCCGTACCGCTGACCAGCGTAACTCCCGGCAGGGCATCGAGCGCGACGTCCGTGAAGAAAGTCATCGATAGACTCCCGCTGGAAGCCGTGCTGGACATGCTGAACGTCGGACCCACATAGCTGAGTTCGACATGGTCAGGCGAGAGCGCGGCCAGGTCCGTCGCCGTTCCGCCGGCCAGCGTGACCGCTCCCAGCGTGCCCGTACCGCTGACCAGCGTAACTCCCGGCAGGGCATCGAGCGCGACGTCCGTGAAGAAAGTCATC
>JBEKVL010001010.1:0-2492 GCA_049514055.1 Tepidisphaeraceae bacterium
CGTGCTCGAAGGAGCCGTCCGTGACGGTGCCGGGAACATCCTGTGGCGGACTGAGACATTCGCCTACGCCGCCGCCCGAGAGGAACCTGCGGAGTATCGGGGCCTCGTCGCGGGACGGGCGGGAGACACGCCAATTACCTCAACGAGCCTGATCGTCGATGGGTCCGTTCTCCCCGACCCTCTGATCGGACCGGGGCCGACACTTGCTCCTGGCCCCGGCCCAATGCCCGGGCCCACGCTGTCGCCAGCGCGTGTCGCGCGCTTCACAGGCGAAGCCGTCCTCGCCGACCCCACCACGCCATTCCCGGAATTGGAGAAGCTGGTCAAGGAGATCATCGGCCCGCTGGCGACCCAGGCGGATGTGACGCTGACGGTCCGGATCGAGATAGAGGCCAGCTACTCCGGGGCTGGCGGATTCTCTGACCAGACGATCCGAACGGTCTCGGAGAACGCCAGAACGCTTCGTCTGCGCAAGTTCGACTTCGAGAAGGAATAGGTCCAGCGGAACGCGACACGATGCGTGCACGGTGGTCACACTGCGGCTGGCTGCATCGGGTCGGGAAGGCTCGCCGAACTATCGCCATGCCAGATCCCACACCAGCCGATTCCCGTCGGAATCGAAGCCGAACATAGCTATGCGTCTGCCGGGCGAGGTCTCGCTCATCACGCCGCTCACGCCCGCGCGCGCTCGAATTCGCTGCTGGTCCAGCCACAGTCGAGCATCTTCTTCCAGAGGGAGGACCGAGACGACGACCAAGACGACCCGGCCGTCCGCCAACACGAACCCGTCCATCGGTATGGCCGCTTCCACCGCGACGAAGCCGCGGTTGGGCTCTGCTACGACCACGTGGAAACCAACGACGAAACTAGAGGGAGGCTCCGGAATCCAACCAACGCCGGCGAGTGGCTGCGTGTCATCCTCGATATCGAGCAATTCGTCGCTCGGAACCAAGATGGCCAGGCCCCGCGTCCAGCCCCCTGGTCCCTCAGCGGGACGCGGCCATCGGTCTAGCACGCGGCCGTCCTGGCCGGTGAACCGCTGCGCATTTTCCGTTGTGACCCACTGGTTCCGCCAGTCTCCCGACTCGTGGAGGCTGAACTTCTGGGTCCCCGCCAGGACGCGCGCAGCGACGTATACATCGCTCTTGTTCGGGCTTGCCCAGACCCGCCAGATGCTTGAGCGGCGCCCACGTCTACCAACGGCGACCCTGATCTTCCCGCCGGGGCCGGCCACGTCGATGCTTTCTTGCTGCCCGTGGCCGTCTCTAAGGACGAGGGTTACATGCTTGGCAGGGTGGTCGGCTCCCACGCGGAAAGCCTGAATGCACCGCGTCGAATGTCAAGAACCTCGGCCACCTCGATCGTGTCGGCGCGAGTGGGCGACCTGTTACGTAGCATGCGTCAGAGGTGGATGGTGCCAACCCAGGGTGGCTCTGCTCAGCCGGCGCTGACTTACGGCCAGAGAGCCTTCTTCGCGCCCTCCGCGACGACCTCGACTAGCACGCTCCGGAAGGCATCGCCCGCGCCCTTGCCCGCCTTAGCCACCAGTCGACGGAACCTAAGGGCAGCGCCCTGGGTCCGCGCGGTGTCGCGCAACAGATCGGGGAACGTCGCCTTTAACTGCTCGCGTTCCTCAGCACTGAGCCCTCCGATCTCGTCAGCAAGATCGGCGGCGGCCGCAAGAGCGCTCGCGGTCCAGAGATACGCGGCGCCGCAGGCGTGGCAGTAGCTCGGGCGGTCGTAGTCGAAGCCCCCTAGCACCCCCGGGACGTCGTAGTAGCCGCGTATGGGCGTGTGGCAGCCTTCACACTCACTAACGGTCGCGGAGCCGCATTTGGAGCAGAACGCTTCGTTGCTGTCCGGGTAGTTGCGGGCCATCGTGTTGATGACGTGGCCTTCACGGCATATCTGCGCGACATCGTAGGTCCCCACGCGCTGAGGTTACCAGAGCAGTGCTGCCGCAGGTGGTGTCCGTCGCACGATTAAGCCATAGGGTCGGGGCGCCCGCGGCCGACCTTAGGCTCAGCGTACCCTAGTCGACGATGCATCTGCCCAGGCTCACACGTTGGCGCGCGTTCGCCTCGGCGCACTACCGGCCCTTCCAGGCAATCGCCGCCGGCCAGGCCTTCACTCTCTCGTATGCCTCGGACGCGCTCTTTGTCCCGGTCCTGCTACGCCTCGGCGCGCCCCCGGCGCTGGTGGTCCTCGTCGGCGCCGCCCCGGTCACAGGCGCAGCACTGGGGGCACTCGCGCCGCAGATCCTGCGCCGGTTGAAGGGCAATCTGCGTCGGCTTACGCTGAGCTTGGCCCTCGCCGAAATCCGCGGCTTCGTCCTCGCCGCGATCGTGGCCGGGGTGGCCTCCGGCGCCATGGCCCCGCCCCTGGGAATTGCGCTGGTCTCGGTCACGGTGGCGATCGGTCAGACTGCCGGAGTCCTGTCTGGCTCGAACATCACCCTGTGGACGGCCGTCGTGCTGCCCGATGCCGAACGA
>JBEKVL010001011.1:0-2484 GCA_049514055.1 Tepidisphaeraceae bacterium
CTGCCCGGCCGATGGCCGCCCGGGCGTGCTGGTCAGCACGCAGGGCGCCCCGATCCTGCTGGCCGCCCAGCCCGACGGCTGGAAGCAAATCCCACTGCCGAAATCCGAGGGAAACATCGGCCGGGTCTCGCCCTGCATCGTCGCCGACCTCGACAACGACGGCTGCGTTGACATTTTGCAGCCCGGCGAAACCGGCGGCGTGCTTTGGCGGGGCAAGGACGGCAGCTTCCACGAGCCCGTGAAGTCGCCCGTCTGCACCGGCGGCGGCGTCGCCAGGCATGCCGTCGCCGACTTCAATGAGGATGGTTTCGCCGACATCTTTCTGTCCGGCGCAGAAAAGAACACGCTCTGGGAAAACGACGGCAAGGCCGCCTTCACCGACGTCCTCCGCTTCGCCGGCTCGGTCAGCTACAAATGCCCGCCAGGTGCGGCCATCGCGGCCATCGACCTCAATCACGACGGCCGGGCGGACCTTTGCCTGGGCTATCCCAATGGCGACCTCAAGTACCACTTCAACCGCGGGTTCCGTTCGCTGGCCGAGGAAAACGAACTCCGCCTGCCCGGTGCCGGGCGCGTCGGGCTGTTATCGTTCGCGTCCGCCGATTTCAACGGCGACGGCTCCGCCGACCTGGCCGTCCTGCAGAGCGATGGCACCGTTCGTGTCTATTTCAACGACCGGATCGACGCCCCCGCCCTGCTGCTCCGCCTGCCCAAGGGCATCACCGGCCCGGTGACGGTCTCCTGCTGGACCGCCGAGAAGATCCCGACCATGACCGGTTTCGCCATCGTCCCCGGCCACGCGCCCGGCGTGTACCTGCCCATCCGCGACAAGGGAACCGTGCATCTCAAATACCGTTTCCCAGCCCGTCCACCGGCGACGATGTCCGTTAAAGTCGCCGACGGCACCAGCGAAGTGGTTCTCGACTGACCACCCGTTCAGCAAACACCCGCCATCCGCTATGATTGGTTCCATGCGACCCAAGACGCTGATTCTTCGTACCGCCGGTGTGAATTGCGACCGAGAGACAGCCCACGCTTTCGAGTTGGCCGGGGCTCAGGCGGACTTCGTACATCTCAACCGGATACTCGAGAACCCGACCATGATGCAGGAGTATCAGATCATGGCCTTCCCCGGCGGATTCAGCTATGGCGACGACATCGCGGCCGGGCGAATCCTCGCCAACCAGGTGCATCATCATCTGGCCGAGGGATTCGCCAAGTTCATCGAGGCCGGCAAGCCGATCATCGGCATCTGCAATGGGTTTCAGGTGCTGGTGAAAACCGACCTGCTGCCGGGCAAACTGGCCGGGCAGAACGGCCAGACGGCCACGCTGGCCCACAACGACTGCGGCCGGTTCGTCGACCGCTGGATTCACCTGGCGTCCCGCCCGAGCAAGTGCATCTGGACGCGCGGCGTCGATCGGCTCGAACTTCCCATCGCCCACGGCGAAGGCAAGTTCATCCCGCGGGATGAGTCCATCCGCAAGGCTCTGTGGGACAACGGCCAGGTGGCGCTGGTCTACACCAACGCCGACGGCACCCCGGCCGGCGGCACGGCCCCGGCCAACCCCAACGGCAGCATCGACGACATCGCCGGCGTGTGTGACCCGACCGGCCTGGTCTTCGGCCTCATGCCCCACCCCGAGCGGCATGTCGATCCGACGCAACACCCGGCCTGGACCCGCATGACCCCCCTACCGCTGGAAGGCCAGGGGCTGCAAATCTTCCGCAACGCGGTGAAGCATGTCGCGTAAGGTGCGATGTGTCACACCCTATCCATTTCGCCAGGCTGCTCAACGGTTTGAGCAGGCCGCGGCAACGGTGGCGGAGTCAATGGAATAGGCTCAAATCCCCGCTGGGTCTGCTGCTTGTCGGCGAGGATCGCCGCATACGATCTTGACAGATAAGAAAGGAACCACCCGAGCGCGACCAGGTAAAACGCGCCGAATGTCGCCAGCGTTGCTCTGGCTGAATTGATGGGAAACACGACCAGAATCAGAAGGCTTCCACCAATTGACGCCAACGCCTGAATTGAAGCCGTGACGATTGCCAGCGTAACGGCCCAAGGGCGTCGGCGACTCATGTGAAAGGTAGCGATGGCGTAGGCCGCGCCAGGCACACCGCAAAAAGCAGTCATGGCGACACACGTCCCTATCGGCGCCTCACCGATAGCGAAGGCAATCATGCTCGGAAATGAATAGAGAATGCAGAGCGTAGCCAAGACTCCAGCCGAACGAATCGCCAGATGGAGCGGACGCCGGATGTCGCCTGTGGGAGGCAAACGCATGGCTCCACATGATACCACCTAATGCAGAACAAGGCCCGCGTCGGCATGACGCGGGCGTCCGTGTTCTGCGGCTTCGTCGCGGATCAATGCCCGCCGGCCTGGCCTTTCAGCCAGGTGGCCCAGCCGATGATGATCGTCGAAAGAATCAGCGTGACGATGCCGCCGGCGATCAGGCCGTGGGACTTCTTGCTGGCGCC
>JBEKVL010001012.1:0-2484 GCA_049514055.1 Tepidisphaeraceae bacterium
GTATGCGCTACGCCCTTGCACGATATATCAGGCAAAGAGGTTGGCAATCTGCTGATCATGCGTGACGTCACCGCCGATAAGGCCGCCTTTGGACGTTCGATGGTGCTGGGCGGAACGGCCGGCCTGGTCCTGCTGACGCTGCTGGCGGGCTTCATCTATGTCCTGCTCCGGCGTACCGACGCGGGCATCCGCGCTCAGCAGGCTGAACTGCGAACGAGTGAAGAGAACCTGTCGGCCACGCTGCGCTCCATCGGTGACGGTGTCATCGCCTGCGATGCCCAAGGCAAGATTGTCAGCCTCAACGCCGTGGCCGAGAAACTCACCGGGTGGAGTACGGACGAGGTCCGGGGCCGGCCAATCGCCGCGGTCTTCCACATCGTCCACGCCGAGACCAGGCAGGAAGCCGAGATTCCGGTCGGGCGCGCCCTGCGAGAAGATCGCGTCATTGCCCTGGCCAACCATACCGCGATCGTCGCTCGTGATGGCACGGAACGTCAGATCGCCGACAGTTGCGCGCCCATCCACGATGCGGCCGGCGGCGTCATCGGGGCCGTGCTCGTCTTCCGCGATGTGACCGAGGAGTATCGCCAGCGCGAGCAGTTGCGGGAAAGCGAGGAGAAGCACCGCGTTCTGTTCGAGGATTCACCGGACCCCTATCTGATCCTGGTCGATGGGATCATCGTTGATTGCAATAAGGCTGCCGGGGTCATGCTCCGCGCCGAACGAAAGCAGATCGCTGGACAGTCTCCGTGTTCCCTGTCACCTGAGCTTCAGCCGGACGGGAGAAGCTCGGCGGAAGCAGCGCCCCACATGCTGAACGAGGCGCTGCGAACCGGCAGCCACACATTTGAGTGGGTCCACCGTCGGCAAGACGGGTCAGAATTCTGGGTTGAGGTATCGATCTCGGCGATGACACTGAACCGGAAACCGGCGTTCTTTGCCTCATGGCGAGAGATCACCCAGCGTAAGCGGGCTGAAGAAATGCTGCGTATGGAGCGGGAGAACCTGAAAGCCGTTTTCGCCTCGTCACCGGTGGGAATGTTCCTACTCGATGAAGACAGCATGATTGTGGACGCCAATAGCGTGCTGGCCGGCATGGTCTCAAGAAACCTGGGTCAGATCCTCCATCAGCGTGGCGGCGGCGGATTGGGCTGCGTTCACAGTCTCGAGCACGAGCAAGGCTGCGGCTGTGCCTTGGCATGCGCGGAGTGTCCATTGCGCAAGAGCATCCTTCAGGTTCTGACCACGGAAACCTCGGTGCGTGGGGTGGAGATCCAGCCCGCCCTTCTGATTAACGGTCAGCAAGCACACCCGTGGCTGAGCGTCAGTGCCGAGCCCGTGTTGCTCAACGGCCGCAAGCATGTTCTGGTTGCCGTCGATGACATTACCGCCCGCAAGGCGATTGAGGAGGAACTCCGCACCGCCGCCCGAACCGACAAACTCACCGGCCTGCCCAATCGCGCCCTGCTTTGCGATCGCCTGCAACAGGCGGTCCTACGCTCCAAACGGCTCAATAGCTATCACTTTGCCGTGCTGTTTCTGGACTTCGACCGCTTCAAAACCATCAACGACAGCCTTGGCCACGATGTCGGCGACTTGCTGTTGCAGGAGATTGGCCGGCGGTTGCAGGCGACCGTACGCTCCGGCGACTCACTCACCCGGGAGGCCCGCGAACACACCACCGCCCGCCTTGGCGGCGACGAGTTCGTCGTTCTTCTCGACGGCATCACCACCCCGCAGGATGCCGCCACCGTCGCCGATCGTCTGTTGGAGGTCTTCGCGCAGCCTTGCCAACTGGGCACTCATAGAGTGTATTCGACGGCGAGTATCGGCATCGTCACCAGTGACATGCCCGCCGAAAACGCCGCCGATGTGCTGCGTGATGCCGACACCGCCATGTACGAGGCCAAACTGGCGGGCAAAGGCCAGTATGTGGTGTTCGACATCTCCATGCGCCAGCGCGTACAAAACCGGTTGAATCTGGAAAACGACCTCCGCAAGGCTCTGGGTGCCGGCCAGTTGTTTCTGATGTACCAGCCGATCGTCTCTCTACGCACCGGTCAGATCGAGAGCTTTGAGGCGCTCGTCCGCTGGAAACACCCCGAACGGGGCCTCATTTCACCGGGCGAGTTCATTCCCGTTGCCGAAGACACCGGCCTGATCCTGCCGATCGGCGAGTGGGTCTTACGCGAGGCGTGCGAACAGTTCGCCCGGTCACGAAGCAGCATGGGCGTTGCCGCCCCGCGCAGCATCAGTGTTAACGTGTCCCGCAGCCAACTGGCGCTGCCGGACCTGCCCCAGACGATCCGGCGAATCTTGGAACAAGCCGGTATGCCACCCGGCTGCCTGCATCTGGAGGTTACGGAAAGCGCGGTGATGAAGGATGCCGCGGTGGCGACCCGGATGCTCCACGCCATCAAGGCCATCGGCGTCAAGCTGGACATGGACGACTTCGGCACCGGCTACTCCTCACTGGCCTGCCTG
>JBEKVL010001013.1:0-2475 GCA_049514055.1 Tepidisphaeraceae bacterium
CCATTTCAAGGGGGTAGGTCTTCACCACACCGGTTTTAGCGACACCACCCGCATTGGCATGCTGATATCGCGGAAAACCGGCGATGGATCGGCATGTTTTTTCGGGAAGTGCGAAGGTCGGGTGAAGGTCGGCGCCAGCGTGCCGGTCTTCGTGCTGGAGTTTTTGCTGGGAAAATACTGCGCCTCGTCGGATCCGATGACAATCCAGATGGGGCTGGACGTGGTCAACAAGACGCTGGCCGACAACTACATCCGCGCCGATGAGTCGATCAAGGCGCAGAGCAAGGTCGAGAAGGATGGGCGGCACCAGTTCCTGGACAAGGTGAAAGTGCGGATGGTGGACTCGGAATACTGGGCCGAGTGCGTGAATTTCGGCGACCGCTTCGTGCATATCCCCAAGCAATACGTCTACGACTTTGAGCGCCTGCTTACCGGCGGGATCTGGGCGCAGGTGGACATGAATTTCCAGGTGGACGAAGACACCGGCGGCAAGCACCCGTTCTGGATCGAGCGTCTCCAGCCGATTCAGATCGCCACCTTCGACATCGACTCTTACCGCAACCTGTGCCGCCAGTTCACAGCCGATGAGTGGATCGACGTGATGATGCGCACCATGGGATACGAGCCGGCCGGGATGTCCCGGCGGCTGAAGATGCTCTTCCTGCTGCGTATGGTGCCGCTGGCCGAGCGGAACTTCAACCTGGTCGAACTAGGCCCGCGCGGCACGGGCAAGAGCTACGCGGTGCAGGAGATTTCCCCCTATGGAGCGCTGCTGACCGGGCCGACCACGGTGGCCAACATGTTCGGCCACATGAGCGGCCGCCCGAAGGGGATGGTCACGATCTGGGATGCCGTGGCTTTCGATGAGGTGGCGGACCTGGAGAATATGCCCAAGGAGGTCATCACCACGCTCAAGACCTACTGCGAGTCCGGCACGTTTCAGCGCGGCAAGAAATCCGATTCCGGCGACGCCAGCATCGCCATGTTCGGCAACACCAACCAGCCGGTGGACGTGATGGTGCAGACGGGCCATCTGTTTCAGACCATGCCGGATGTGATCCGCGACGACAAGGCATTCCTCGACCGCATCCACTTCTACCTGCCCGGGTGGGAGATCCCCAAGATGCAGAACGACATGTTCACGGACCACTATGGGTTCGTCGTCGACTACTTCGCCGAGGCGCTGCGGACGCTGCGCAAGCACAATTTCACCGAGTCGCTCGACCAGTATTTCAGCCTGGGCGCGCACCTGAATGCCCGCGACCGCAAGGCCGTCCGGCGGACGGTGTCCGGGCTGATCAAGATTCTCTACCCGCATGGCGAGCTGGCCCGCGACGAAATGCAAGAGCTGGTGGAGTTCGCCATCGAGGGCCGTCGGCGGGTGAAAGAACAGCTCAAGAAGATGGCTCCGCACGAGTATCACCAGACCTCGTTCAGCTACCTGATGAAGGATACCGGCGAGGAGAAATTCGTCGGCGTGCCGGAGCAAGGCGGGCGCGACATGATCTCGGCCGATCCTCCGGCGCCGGGCTGCGTATACGCTGCCGCCGTCGACGCCAGCGGCTTGGCGGGCCTGTACCGCATCGAAGTGACGGTTTCGAGTGGAACGGGAAAGCTGAAGATGGCCGGCGGCCTGAGCGGGGCCACGCGCGAGTCGGTGAACCGGGCCTTTGGTTACCTCTCGTCGCGCAAGAGCGACCTGGGCCTTTCGCGGGAGATGGACACCAGCGACTTGCACGTCCAGGTGATGGACCTGCTGAACAACCGGGTGGAAGGCGAGATCGGCATCGCGTTCTTCGTGGCCGCCATGTCGGCCATCCGCAAATTGCCGGTCACGGCCGCCACGCTGATCCTCGGCGACATGAGCATCCAGGGAAACATCAAAGCCGCCCGGTCGCTGACCGAGCCGCTCCAGGTCGCCATGGACAACGGCGCCAAACGCGCCCTGATCCCCATCGAGAACAAGCGGTTGTTCCTGGAGGTGAGTGCCGACGTGGTCGAGCGCGTCGACCCGGTCTTCTACGGCGACCCCCGCGCCGCCGCGACGAAGGCGATGGGATTGACGTGACGGCATCGAGGCATGGCCGGTGAATGGCAGTTGGATTGCCATTAGGCACGCCAGCACTTGGCCGGATGGAGTCGTGGGCCACATGTGCTGCTGATGCGCCCGTGTGCTCGGAAGAAGTGATCATGTCTTTCCGCAAATCGAAAATCTTTTCTCGCATTCTGTTGCTCGTGGTTCTGTCGCTTGCCGCCATGTGCCCAGCGTTCGCGCAGGATTCGATGCCGTCCGTGAATCTTCTGCCGAAGCCCTCATTCGAGGAGAAGGCGGGTGACAGTGTTCCGGGCTGGAAGTCGCGGGCCTGGGGCGGAAAAGAGAACGCCCGGTGGAGTGTGGAATCGCCAGGAAGAACCGGAGAGCGCTGCGTGTCGATCGGTTCCGACAAAGGCGCCGACGCCGCCTGGACGACGACG
>JBEKVL010001014.1:0-2468 GCA_049514055.1 Tepidisphaeraceae bacterium
CAGATGCAGTTGACGCGCACGCCCTTGGTGCCGAAATCGTGGGCGATGTTGCGGGTCAGGTTGAGCACGCCGGCCTTGGATGCGGCGTAGGCGAAGATTCGCGAGAGCGGCAGGTGCGAGTTGACGCTGCCGATGTTGACGATCGAGCCGCTGCCGGCGGCCACCATGTGCCTGCCGAAAACCTGGCAGGCTTGGAAGACGGCCGTCAGGTTGATTGTCATGATCCGGTTCCAGTCGGCGTCGGTGGCGTCGAGGAAATCGCTGCCGGCGTTCACGCCGGCCGAGTTGACGAGAATGTCGGCCCGGCCGGTCTGCTTCAAGGTGGTGGCCAGCAGGGCTTCGATCGACTCGCGCGAGGTGACGTTCACCAGACAGTAGCTGGCCTTGCCGCCGATTTTCTCGAGTGCGGCCACCCTCGCTTTGCAGCCTTCCTCGGTCAGGTCGGCGACGACGACCTGGGCGCCTGCCTGCACCAGCCCGGCACAGAGAGCCCCGCCCAGGACGCCGGCCCCGCCGATCACCACGGCGGTCTGGCCTGTCAGTCCGAACATTTGTTGCAGATAGTTTGCGGTCATGATTTCCTCTCGCGATCGGAACAGGGGAGTTGAATGAACGGGCCGGGCACGGCAAGTGCCAACAACAGGGGGTCAGGATCGGACGGCCACACTTCCAGTCACCATATCGGGCATCGTATGAATTCCTCGCATTTGTTCAAGCGGAAGACGAGTGCCCCATCAACCTCGGGTCTGCCCGCACTTCTTGGCAAAGCGTGTATTTGTAGCCGCGATCATTGATCGCAGTCCTCGGCCGCGATCAACGATCGCGGCTACAGGCAGCATTTGCCAAAAAAGACGGCCGCATCCTCAACCTCCGTCACCACCGCCGGTATAGATGCACGGCTCGCTCGCCTGGGGCCGTGGAGTACGCCGCATGCCCAGAATCGTGCCCGTCATCCTCTTTCTTGTGCTTGCCAGTCCGGCCTGGGCCGGCCGCGAAGATCGTGCCGACAAGGCCGCGCATATCTGGCAGATGGACCGGATGCTCACGATTCGGATCCACATGTCGGCCGAACACTGGCGGATGATGCAGCCGGAGCGTGCCTCGCGGCTGGCGACGGCGATGGCCGTCGTGCAGCATCCGACCACGCGGCAGGCGCTGGATGCGGCGGCCGGGATCGTGGCGGAGAAGACGCACATCCAGGGCGAGCACCGGCCGCCGGGGCTGGTGGGCAATGAATACGCATGTGTTGGCGCCGCCGTCACCATCGACGACAAGTCCATGACAAATGTCGGCGTGCGGTTCAAGGGCCAGTGGTCGTACACGCTGGCGGGCTCGTCGCCGCGCCGGCCGCTCAAGCTGAACTTCGACTATTTCGAGCAGGGCCAGCATTTCCACGGGATCAAGGCGATGGCTCTGGCCAGCAACGCGCTGGATCCGTCGCAGTTGCGCGAGTCCCTTGCGTATGCCTGTTTCCGCGAGGCCGGCGTTCCCGCGCCCCGCACATGCTTCGCCCTGGTGTATCTCACGGTCGACGGTGTTTACGACAACGAACTGCTCGGGTTGTACACCGCGGTCGAGGAAGTCAACAAGGATTTTCTGCACGAGCACTTTGGCACCGCCAGGGGCCTGCTCGTCCGCCCGGAGCGTACGCGCAACCTGGCGTATTTCGGCGGCGACTGGCAGGAGTACAACCGCTACAACATCCAGAGCGAGCCCACGCCGTTTACGGCCGGGCGGTTCATGGAGTTCACCCGTCTGATCAATCAGGCCGGCGACGAGGAGTTCTGCACGGGCATCGAAGCCTCATTGGATACTGACGAGTTCCTGCGGCTGCTTGCGGTCAATGTGCTCACGATCAACCTCGACAGCATTTTGGTGAACGGACACAACTACTACATCTATGTGCATCCGGCGACCGGCCGGCTGGCGTTCATTCCCTGGGATCTGCATCTCTCGTTCGGCTGGAACGGGCAGACGCTTGAGGAATGGGCTGCGCTCACGATCGAGCGCCCGTATCGCGACAACAATCGCCTGATCGACCGGGTGATGATGGTCGGCTGGATGCGGGATGCCTATCGCGGATATCTGCGCGAGTTCGCCACGGGCTGTTTCGCTCCCGAGCGGATGCACGCCCGGATCGAGCGGTTGCAGGAGGTTGTCCGCAGGGCCGAGGCCATCGCGCAGGCCCAGGGCAAGGTGCTGCCGGTTTCCATGCCGGCGGGAAACGTCAAAGCGAGGGCGGAACTCAAGCCGTTTGTAACCGCGCGCGTGCAGTCGGTGCTGGATCAGTTGGCCGGGCGAGTCGAGGGCGACCCGGTCGGCGGCCCTCCGCCCAAGCCGCTGATCCCGGTGCCGAAGCCGACGTTGTCGATCAGGCTGCCGGCGCTTCCCGCGCCCAAACCGCCACCGCCGGTGATCGTCGCGCCAAAGCCCGCCACCCGGCCGGCGATTGTCTCGACCATCCAGCC
>JBEKVL010001015.1:0-2466 GCA_049514055.1 Tepidisphaeraceae bacterium
CCCCCGGAGCAGTTCAATACGGAAGGCACGACTGTCGTGTCGAGCGTGTCGACCGCTGAGTCGAACTACGTTACGCGCGACACGACGTTGGCTACGGGCACGCACGTGCGCGAATTCGTCTCGGGCAGCGGCGTCGTGTTTGCCGTCACCTGGGACGGGCCTTTCTTGCCAGACCTCAAGGCATTGCTGGGGAAATACTTTGACACGATGGTGGCTGAATCGGCCACGACGCCCAGGGCGGGGCGTTCGGGCATGGTCGTAAACCGTCCCGAGGTTGTCATCAACTCGGGCGGCCATATGCGCGCCTTCGAAGGCAGTGCCTGGATCCCAGCGGAATTTCCAGTCGGTTTTACGGCCGACGACGTGCAGTGATGCGTCGATACAGCCGCACATGAACACCGGATTCCACCACCCGCGTGTATGCGGTTTCTTGCAGTTTGCCGCAGTCGCCGCGTGCTGCCTGCTCGTCTCTTGCGGAGACGGAGGCGGAGGGGGAGGCGCGTCTTCTGCGCCCTCCCCCGTGCCAAATCCAGTCATCGTCAGTATCGGCGCGAGCCCAACTGCGCTTACCGTGGGCCAGTCGACGACGCTGAGCTGGTCGAGTTCTAACGCGACAGGATGCCAGGCAAGCGGTGCCTGGAGCGGAACGGTAGCGCTTTCGGGTACGCAGCTTGTCACGCCATCGGCCGCAGGCACGTTCACCTATACCCTCACCTGCGATGGCGTCGCAAGCAGCGCATCGGTTGTCGTTGCGGCCGCCCCCACCCCGATACCGACCGTCAGCCTGTCCCTTGCGCCGGCGAGCGTGCCGGCAGGACAGCCTTCCACGCTCACTTGGTCCACGACCAATGCAAACTCATGCACCGCGTCGGGCGCCTGGGCCGGCAACCAAGGCACCAGCGGGAGCATTGTTGTTATGCAAGCCATCGCAGGCACCTACACCTACAGCCTTAGCTGCACCGGCCCGGGCGGCAGTGCAAACGGGTCGGCGACCCTCAGCGCAACGGCCCTCACCAGCAACGTGGCCACCGTGGTCATCGATAGCGGGCCCGCCGGCGCCAACGGCCTCATCAACGTGCCCTTCGTGAGCGTAACCTTGTGCCGTCCGAACACATCGACCTGCCAGACCATCGATCATGTGCTGGTCGATACCGGGTCGTATGGCCTGCGCATCATCGCGCCGGGTGTGCTCGACCCCGCCTTGGCACTGCCTGCAGTCACCGGCTCCACTGGCAACCCGGTGGGCGAATGCGCCCAGTTCTTAAGCGGCTTTCTCTGGGGTTCGGTGCATCTAGCGGACGTGAAAATCGCCGGAGAGACCGCGCCGTCCCTGCCTGTACAGCAAGTCAGCGACACGGGCGCTGCATTCACGCATATCCCATCCGGTTGCACCAACACAGGCGGGAACATGGGCACGGTGTCCCTACTGGGCGCCAACGGCATGCTCGGCGTCGGCTTATTCAACCAGGATTGCGGCTCTGCCTGCACGACCCAGGTCGTTGCGGGGACCTACTATGGATGCACCGCGTCGACTTGCACCGGCACCGTGATGCCGCTTGCCAATCAGGTTGCGAACCCCGTCCCCCGGTTTACCACGGACAACAACGGCGTGGTGCTGGTGATGCCTGTGGTAGCCGCCGGCGGCGCAACGACGCTCACGGGCGCGCTCATCTTTGGCATCGACACCCAGACCAACAACCAGATCGGTTCCGCTACGGTCTATGCAACAAACAGCAGCGGCAATATCACCACCACCTACAAAGGTAAGTCGCTTACATCGAGCTTTCTGGATAGCGGCTCAAACGGTTTGTTTTTTTCCGACGCGACCATTCCTGTGTGTTCCGGATCAAGCGGTTTCAGCGGGTTCTATTGTCCGGCCACGGCGCTTTCCTTGTCCGCCGTCAATATGTCTCCCAATGGCGCCGCGTCCGGCACGGTCAGTTTTACCATCGAGAATCCGCAGGCGCTCGACGCCACGGTCAGGGCGGCCTCCATCGGAGGCAGCCTTGGGAGCACTCGCCACCCCACGGCCTTCGATTGGGGACTACCGTTCTTTTTCGGACGCCCTGTTTTTGTGGCCATCGACGGAGCCAGCACCCTGCACGGCCCGGGGCCTTACTGGGCCTACTAGCGCAATCCCGCCCCCGCTGTTGCAGGCGCCCTCTCTCCATACCCAGCGAGATACAGATCTTTGCCGTCGCCGCCGAGGCGGTGACTGTGCGCGACATTCTCGCACACTTGCGCGAGGCGACATTTCCGGCGCGTCTGATGCCAGCCCGTGACCCGCCGCTGTGGGAGCTGCCGGATCTCGGGCAGGAGAGTGGTTTCATTCGTTGAGTGTCTACTTCGGAGAAGATCGATGGTCTAGAAAGGGTCAGACACCGCCCATTCCGCCACGGTGCAGACTGAGGCTTCCGCTCGGGCTGCGGGCTCTTCGCGTGGATCGCGCGTCTGGCAGCAATCAAC
>JBEKVL010001016.1:0-2466 GCA_049514055.1 Tepidisphaeraceae bacterium
CGAGCCACTTGTCTCCACCTCAATTGCCGCTCCACCCATCGTCACCGTTCCAGCAGCCCCTGTCCCCGTAGTCTCCCTACCCGCTGCCTCTGTCCCCCCCACCTCTGTCCCTGTCGAATCGCCCAGCAACTGGTTCGACGACGAGAAGCCTGCGGAACCGGCGCCCGCGCCACCCCGCTTCAAGAGCGAAGAGGAAGACGAGGAGGCCGAGTCGGCGGAATCGGACGAGGCATTTTTCTTCTCATCGTCCAGACCGGCCGTAGAAACGACCGTGACTGTCGCCACCTCCTCCACGGCTGCCATCGCGGAAGACACCGGGCTTGATGGAGAACAGGAACCAATCGGCGCATCCGCCAACCGCCAATTCGACGATAGATCCGAGGGGCTTGAGCCTGTTTCCCAGCCAGGAGATTACGCTGCGGATTTCGGCGCAGGCGTGAGCGTTGAGGCCAACGGGGTGGAGCACAGCACCGGGCCTGTAACCTCTTTGTTTTCAGAAGGGATTGAAGAGCAACAGAGGGATCTGGACGTTCCCGCATTTATGCGCCGCCTGCAGTTTTAGGGATCCCTGCTGCTTTCGGGCTATTTCAATTTGGCCGCCGGGAATGTATAGTTCTAGCAAGCCCGTCGAACCGGAACGTATCGCAAGAACGTGAGAGGGGCTTCTTATCTTCCCCCAGAAGTGGATATGGTTTCAACAAGTTGTGTTTTAGGTGTTTCTGATCACACTGGCTGGCCCGAGGCTATGACATAGTAACCCAGATCGGCGGAAACGCACTTAAAACCTTTTGCGGAAAGGCCGATTGGCAAGACTAAGGTAAGCCAGAAAGTGCGCCGCCCACGGGCAGACGTACAGCACGAAATCCAGATCTTGAGGGGAAGTTTACCGGATGAAGCTGCCTTTCGCTTGCTCGACAGGACTTGCCTTGATTGGGGCATTCGCCGTTTCGACTAGTGCGCTGGCCTTGGATGCCCCGCACACGCTGCATCGCGCCAAAGCATCGCAGCCCCGCCTGGCTGAGACACATCGCTCGGGTAGCCATCGCTCAACCTCCCATGCTGCTGCCACGCACTCTTCAGCTCACACGTCACCCGCAGGCGCCAGGACCACGCACGCGGCCGGAGCAAAGACAGCAGCGGTTCGCGGCCATCTTGTCCATCCTGCTGTCCGCAGTGCTGCAGCCCATGGAACTTCAACCGCCAAGGCCACTCCCACCCTGCGCCGCGCCTCTCTCCGCTCCCGCCGCCACCACTATTACGAGCGCTTTACCGCCAGTTCCTTTGCCGGCGCCGATCAATTCGCAGGCGATATTACCGCCGGCGAAGACCCCGTGGTCCGCCAGGCAGCCATCGACGCTCTGGGCGACATGAACGGTACCGCCGTGGTCATCGACCCCTCCAACGGGCGCATCCTGGCCATGGTCAACCAGAAGCTGGCGCTCTCGCCCGGCGCCGAGCCCTGCTCCACAATCAAGCTCACCGTCGCCCTGGCTGCGCTCTCCGAGGGGCTGGTCACGCGCGATACGCCGGTGCGGCTCGACGGTTTCCGCATGAATATGACCCAGGCGCTGGCCAAGAGCAACAACCTTTACTTCGAGGAGCTTGGCCGTGAGCTGGGCTTTGATCGCGTCCGCCACTACGCCACCCAATTCGGCCTCGGCGAACTGGCAGGCTATCACATTCAGGGCGAACAGTTGGGCAAATATCCAGACCAGCCGATTCCCGAGTCGGAGGGCGGCGTTGCGCGGATGTGCAGCTTCGGCCAGGGCGTCTCGCTCACCCCGCTGCAACTGGGAGCCTTTGTGGCCGCCATCGCCAACGGCGGAACCCTCTATTACCTGCAACATCCCACCACCCCCGACGAAGCCGCCCACATGACGCCGAAGATCAAGCGCACCCTGGACATCGCCAAGTACGTTCCCGATCTGCAGGACGGCATGGCCGGCGCAGTCGAGTACGGAACCGCCCGCCGCCTGCGCGCCAACTTCAACCAACTGCCCGTCTTCGGCAAAACCGGCACCTGCTCGGACAACGGAACCCGCTTCGGCTGGTTTGCTTCCTACTCCGACGCGCCCCAGGGCAGCCTGGTCACCGTCTTCTTCCTCGAGGGCGGACGCCCCACCTTCGGCCCCCGCGCCGCCGAGCTGACCGGCGAGTTCTACAAGAATCTCTGGGACAAGGACTACTTCGCGCAGAAGGACACCGTCGCCCACGCCGCCCCGCCGGCCGCTGCCACGCAATCCGCTGAGACCGGACAGTCCGCCGCGCAGTGAGTTCGATTTAAATCGCGATTGGAGAAGCCGCCTAAGGGCGGCTTTCTGGTTGAGTAGAGCGCAATTCCGGGGCACGAACTTGAAGTCCGATGTATAGTTGAGCGTGTACGGTATTTCTCCGTACAAGAGTGGAGGTGAACTGTCATGGCCGTCGCTCTGCGCACCCAACGGACAGAAGCCCGTCTGCTTCCCG
>JBEKVL010001017.1:0-2466 GCA_049514055.1 Tepidisphaeraceae bacterium
GGCGGCATCGGCGTCGTCGTAGAACTGGCGCAGGACCCAGACGCCGGTGGTGGTCACGTCGGTCCAGGCGTAGCCGCCGCCGCGGCCGTAGCGGGCAACGAAGTTGTCCATGAACGTGCTGATGTCGAAGGAGTAGGCGCAGCCGTGCGAACTGATCTGCGCATCGCCGTTCCATGGGGCGCGCTCGCCGCGCTGTGGGCAGTCGGTGAAGGCACCGTACATGTTCGAGCGCCAGCTCCACACGGAGTTGAGCCAGATGCGATTGACCAGATCATCGGCGCACTTAAAGCCGCCGACGGGATGGACATCGGTGTGGATGACGCGGCGGACGAGGCTTGTGGCATCGGCCGTGCCGGGGTAGTTGGTGACCTTGGCGTAGCGGAAGCCGCGGTAGGTGAAACGAGGGTGCCAGGTTTCGCGCGGGCCGCCTTTGCAGATATAGACGTCGGTATTCTCGGCGCCGCTGCCATCGCAGGCGGGCGTTTCGCCGAAGTTGAGGATGACGCGGCGGCCGGGTTCGGCGTTACGGAGGTCGAGCGTGCAAACGCCGGCTGCGTTTTGGCCGAAATCAAAGCGGAAGACGCCGTCGGCAAGTTTCTCGACCTTGACGGGTGTCGTCTGCTCGGTGCAGCGCATGGGCGGGACATTGGCCGGGAGGAATTTCTTGACGCGCGCGGAGCCGATGGCGGCGGGTGCCCATGATCGGTCGTCGAAGCCCACTTTGTCCCAGTCGGCCTGTTCGAGCCGCGCGTCATATTTTTCACCGCTGAAGTTTGCGGCGTCGAGGATTGGCGCGGGATGGACCTTCCATGTTTCGTCGGTGGCGATGACCAGCGACTTCCCTCCGCCGTCCGCCTCAAGCTGCATGAAGAACAGCGGCCATGTCCCCCAGCCGGAGTTCTGGCCGGCGGCCCATCCGCCGGCGGCGGTCGCGCCGATGCAGTTGCGGCCGGGCTCGAGCAGATCGGCCACGTCGTAAGTGACGTAGCGATCGGCCTCGCGGTTGGGGGCGAAGACATCGTCGGAGGCGGGTTTGCCGTTGATGGTCAGCTCGCAGGCACCGATGGCGCTCGCGTACACCCGGGCGACCTTTGGCTTGGAGGGAAGGTCGAATTCCTTGCGCAGATGAATCGGGCGGCGCGCGCGCTGCGAGCGCACCAGGGGCTTGGGGGCGTCTCGTGAACCGATTCCGCCGGATGTGGGCGCCGGCTGCCATTGGGAGTCGTTGAATGCCGGCTGCTCCCAGCCTTTCTCGGGGGCGGGGTTGAATCGCCACTCGCCGTCGGCTTCAAGGTTCAGGCCGCTGCCGTCGGCCATGCGGATCTCGGCGGCGACGACGATCATGCGCGGCTGATTGCCGGCCGAGTCCGCCAAGGCGACGGCGATGGTGTTGGGACCGTTGCGCAGCAACGATGCGATGCCGTGCTGGCGGATGGTGAGCGTCTTGGCGTCGGCGCCGGTCGGATCGCCGGCGGCCGCTTTCCTTCCGTCGAGGCAGGCGACGTAGGGCGTGGTAGCCGCGATGTGGAGCAGCGCCTTGGCGACCTTGCCTTCACGCGGAAGGATGAACTGTTGGCGCCAGGCGGCTTGGGGCGTGGCGGCGCGGAACATGACGGCGCGGGAAATGCTGAAGACATCGGGATCGGCTACGAAGGCCGGCGGGACGCGCGACATGGTGATCCAAGCGGATTTCCATGACTCATCTGGGCCGGGGGGCATTTCCCACCAGGATACGGCCGACCAGGGCGAAGGGGCGCCGGCGGCGTCGAGGGTCCGGACCTTCCAGTGGTAACGCTGGCGAGCCTTGAGGGCCGGCCCGCCGTAGGGGACTTGGATCGAGCGATCACTGGGTACTATGCCGCTGTCCCAAACGAGATTCGGCCCCGTTTCGCCAACGGTCGAATCCGTCGAAACGAGAATGCGATACGCCGACTGCACGGCACCGCGCCGCGCGTCCTTTACCAACCAGGAGAATCGCGCCTGCCGTATGGCCATGCCCAACGGTTCAACCTGGTTGTCGAACCGCAACCCCTCGGGCGCCGCCAGTCCCCCGTCCGCGCCACGCGCCGGCACGGCCGCACACGAGATCAGGACCATCAATAAGACAGTCAGGAGTACCGCGGCGAACGGATGCCGCGCGGCAGGGCGGCGGTGCTGGACCGGTCCATCTTCTTCGCCCATCACCACCGATGCAATGCTCGGCGGCAGAAGGCTCCCGACACTAAATGCCTGGATTGTGCCTGCTGTTTTCTCTGGCTTCGGCCGCATACTCGTTTCTCCTTTGGCATCCACAAACATGTCGTTCTACTCCGCCGCGCGATCCAACCACTCGGAGGCGCGTTTCGCCCAGTCGCTCTTCGGGTCTTTGGCGATCATCGTCTGCAGCAAAGGTCGGGCGAGTGCGACACGAGCCTTCCACGCTCGCTGTTCGGCGCCTGTATCGGGCAACTCCACGAAGGCGGGAGT
>JBEKVL010001018.1:0-2466 GCA_049514055.1 Tepidisphaeraceae bacterium
TGGCCGTCGCGCGAGTTCGAAAACACGGAGCGCTCCGCCCGCCGCTTGGGCGAGAAACTCGCCGAGCGGGGACTGCACGCCGCCGACGTCTATTTGCAGACCCACCCCGACTTCGTACCCTACGCCATCAACCCTCCGAAGCCGTCGCGGCGGCGGCAGGCGCGGGATTGGTTCTCGCAAACGCTGGACTACGCCGCCGGTTGCGGTGCGGAACACGTCTCCGCACTGCCCGGCACGTATTTCCCAATAGAGTCGAAAGCGGCGTCCTGGAATCGCGCTTGCGACGAACTGGCGTGGCGCGTGGAGCAGGCGGCGGGGCAGGGAATCGTCTTCGGCATCGAGGGGCATATCGGCTCGATCGTTCCCAACCCCCGCCAACTGGCGCGATTGCTGGACAGCGTTCCGGGACTGACCCTGACCCTGGATTACACGCATTTCACCCGCGTGGGCATTCCCGATGCCGCCGTGGAACCGCTGATCCGGCAGGCCACGCACTTCCATGCCCGCGGCGCCCGTAAGGGACGTTTACAGACCTCGTTCCAGGCCAGCACGATTGACTACGCGCGGGTTGTCGCCGCGATGCGCAGCAGCGGTTACCAGGGGTACGTCGGCATCGAATATGTCTGGACCGAGTGGGAGCGCTGCAACGAGGTCGATAATCTCTCGGAAACGATCCGCTTTCGCGACTTCTTCCGCTCCCTGGCCCGCGCGAGGAAGGGCGCATAGACATGGACTTTACCGCACTGCTGGGAGTCCCCCTGTATGTCTTGGGCGGAATGATCGGGTCGGCGTTTTACCTGCCCTTGCGGGGTGTGCGACGTTGGGCATGGGAAAGTTACTGGATGATCTATGCGCTGGTCGGCTTGATCGTCTTCCCCTGGACGATCGCCGCCTGCACCACGCCCGGACTGCTTTCCATCCTGCGGGCGACACCGGGCAGCGTGCTGTTGTGGTGCTATTTGTTCGGCGCCATGTGGGGCATCGGCGGCCTGACCTTCGGGATTACGATTCGCTTTCTCGGCGTCGGATTGGGGACGGCGCTGGCGTGCGGAATCATTGCGGCGGTCGGCACGCTGGTCCCGCCGATCTACGGCGGGCAGGTCGGCTCGCTCTTGTCCACGTCGCCGGGCATCGCCATGCTTTGCGGCGTGTCCGTGGCCATCCTCGGGATCTTCGCCACCGGCACGGCCGGCATGTCCAAGGAACGCGAACTGTCCGACGAACAGAAGAGAACCGCCGTGGCCGAATTCAACTTCGTCAAAGGGCTCCTGGTGGCGATCTTTTGCGGGGTCACCAGCGCCGGCATGTTCCTGGGCATCCGCGCCGGCGACTCCATGGAAACGATCGCCGTTCAGTCTCAGGCCGTCGACGCCGCTTCTCCCTGGATTGGCTTACCCAAGATGGTCGTGATCCTCGCCGGCGGGTTTACGGTGAATTGCGTCTCTTGCCTGATCTTGAATCTCAAGAATCGCTCGCTGGGCGATTATGCCAATCGTGAAGCCCCTCTGCTGCGCAACTACCTCTTGTCGGCGGCGGCCGGGATTCTCTGGTACTCACAGTTTATCGCCCTGACGATCGGCGATACGCACGCCGGGCTGTTGAAGTATTCCAACGCGAGCATGCTTATGTCGAGCCTCATTCTCTTCGGTACCACCTGGGGCATCCTGCTTCACGAGTGGAAGGGCACGGGCCGCCGCACCCGAAAACTGCTCGCCGCCGGCTTGGCTCTTCTTGTCCTTTCGTTCGTGATTACCGGGTACGGGAACATCCTCCAGCAACGGGAGAAGGAATCGTCGCACGCGACGCAATCGCCCGATTAGAGAGGGTTGGCGGGGCTTGGAAAGGGGCTGGTGTCCGTGTTATGCTACGAACTCTGCTTTTCCCTTCAAGCGAGGAGGAGTTTATGAACAGGCAACTGCTTTTGGTAGTGGTCGGCATGTTAGTAGGTGGGTCGTGTATCTGGGCTGATGAATCCAAAGTGAGTGCGAAGAAGACGACGAACAATGAGTTCGCTGGAAGAATCGTCGTCGTGCTGATGACAAACCAAACGACTATCGTGCTTGAGAATGTGAAGGTCATTAAGAAGGGAGGGGAGCCATTTCTTGCTGGCACGGGCGTCAAGGGGGACGATTCCGCCGAGGGTTTGTTGCTCAGGCGGTGTGAGGGCTTGGCTTTGGGTGTTAACCTTCGTTCTGTTATGACGTATACCTCATTAACCCCCGAGCAGTGGAAAACCTTTAAGGGGTTTATCCCATCTTCCCCTCCCCCGCGGCCCGCAAGCAGATACACTGCGCCCTATTCTTTCTTTCCGTCCCCTTCTTACAGGCCCATCCCGCAACGTAGTATACTTGTCCCTTCGTCCGCCAATGAACCTGGCGTCCCTCTCCCCCGGCCCACCCAACCAAAGACAGTTACGTCCCCTGGAACGACTGAACCCACCCGGTTGGACTCTGGACCGACCCCTCG
>JBEKVL010001019.1:0-2460 GCA_049514055.1 Tepidisphaeraceae bacterium
CTCGAAGATGAAGGACCACCTCTCCGCCGGCATCACCTTGTCGATCAAGAACCTTTTCGGCATCACGCCCACATCGCTCTACGCCCAGGACGCTCCCAACGAGAATACCACCGGCTACCGCGGCGACATTCTCCACAACGGCAAGCGGCCCGTGCCCGCCGGCGTGCCGGTGGAACTGGCCATCGCCCTGCGCGACAAGGGATGGAAATGCCGTGTGCCGCGCGTCGTGGCCGACCTGCTCGGCTGCCGCCCCATCGATCTGGCCGTCCTCGACGGCATCGAAACCAATCGCGGCGGCGAAGGCCCCTGGGCCAAGGGCGTCGAACCGATCGCGCCCAAACTCCTGTTCGTCGGTCGCAATCCCGTGTGTACCGACGCCATCGGCACGGCCCTCATGGGCTACGACCCGCTCACGCCGCACTTCCAGTTCCCCTTCCCCGGCGAAAACCATCTACTGTTGGCCAACAGAGCCGGTGTCGGCGTCATCGACCCCAAACGCATCGAAGTGCTGGGCCTGGCGCTGGACAAGGCGATCTTCCCGTTCAACCCGAAGAAGGTGCCGCTGGATTACCCGACGGCCTACACCCGGCCGCGCCTGTGGCCGGCGCTGGTGTGATGAAGAATCCATGACGCCGTAGACTAATCACGCTTAAGCAGTCGTCATTCTAGGCGTACTCGCGAAGAATCTGGCTGAGGTGAAACGTTCGTACAATGGGCGCACCTTGTCTTGTGGAGTACCGTATCATGCCGAGTAAATTCTCCGGATTCTCCAGGCAGATGCCCGCGTTCTTCCGCGGCCTGGAGAAGAACAACAGCCGCGAATGGTTCACTCCGCGCAAGGACATCTTCGAGCAGCACGTCCGCCAGCCTATGATCCAACTGGCAACGCAAGTGAACGATGCGCTGCGAACATTTGCCGTCGAACACGTCGTCGCCGACCCCGCCAAATCGCTCTATCGCATCTACCGCGACACCCGCTTCTCGAAAGACAAGACCCCGTACAAAACCCACGTCGGCATCACCTTCCATCGATCCGGCCTGCCCAAACATGCCGGCGCGGGCTACTACTTCTCCGTGTCCCACCAGGAGGTCGAAATCGCCGGCGGCGTCTACATGCCCGGCTCGGAGGAACTCGCCGCCATCCGCACCGCCATCGCCGCCGACCCGGCCGGTTTCCTGAAGGTGGTCAATGCCCCAGCCATCCGCAAGGTCATGGGGCCGCTCCTGGGCGAACAACTCAAGCGACCCCCCAAGGACTGGCAGACCTGCGCCGATTCCTCAGCCGCCGAATACCTGCGCTTCAAGCAGCTTTACTGGTACGTGACCCTCCCCGCCAAACTGGCTCTCGGCCCGAAGATCGCGGCCACGGTGATCGATCGTTTCCGTATCCTGCGCCCGGCCATGGAATGGTTCAACACCGCGATCCTCGCCGCGCGCAAACAGGATGAAGCGGAATCCCGGCCGATCCGCCCGGCGCCGATGTGGTGAACGCGGGTTCGCGCAAAAACAACGTCAGCCGCCGCCCTGCCTCATCGAGTGCCCAAGGTGATACTGGAAATTCGCTTCATACGCGGCCATCAACTTCGGCCGCCCACTGATCACCAGCACGTTGTCCGCCTTGCCCTCTTCGCTGGTTTCGGTGAAGTTGAAGCTGCCGGTGATGACCGTCTCGCCGTCGATCAGCATCACCTTGCTGTGAGCCTTGTCGTGTTGCGAGTCGATGTACAGGTCGATCCCCCGCTGGAGCAGGTGGTTCCCGACGTCCCGCTTCAACTTGTCCCCGTCGATTATCACCCGCACGACCACGCCTCGCCGTACGGCGTCGGCCAGCGCATCGACGATCGGCTCCGACTTGAACGAGTATGCCTGCACCAGAACTCGTGTTCGTGCCTGGCGGATGTGTCCTATGATGAGGTCCGTGCAATTCGCCGGAGGCGAGAAGAACACGGTGATCCCTTCCTCTGAATAGGCAGGCGATCTCGCCCCCGCCCTGCCTCGCCCGCCCTGCGATCGGTCGCAGGATGCTGCCAACAGCAGGCACAAACACACCAGGCCTCGCATCGTTTTCATTCGATTTCCCCTCGTGACGTTCGCCAGTGAAAGCCGGGTTGAACCAACAGTTTGTTCGGCCATCGTCATGGCCGCCGATTATACAGAAGGACGCGCTCCAGGCGACCCCCCCCCGACGGATTGCCCGCCATCCAACAATGAACTATAAACACGCGGGTCGGCCGGAACTCGAATCAGTAGCGACCGGCGTGGCGAGTTCGCGAACCTGTGGTCCGAAACGGTGGAGGTTGGCTCATGAACGCGTGTCTACCGGCGGTTGTTTGCGGTTTGTGCCTGATGCCGGCGGCCATCGGCTGTAACCGCCGGGCGGCGCCGAGCCAGGCGCCGGCGGAACTGCGGATCCTCTGCGGAAGTTCGATGAGCGAGCCGGTGCAGGAAGTCGGGCGGATC
>JBEKVL010001020.1:0-2457 GCA_049514055.1 Tepidisphaeraceae bacterium
GTTCATCCTGCGTCGAACCAAGGAGCAGGTGGCCCCGGAATTGCCGCCGCGCACGGAGCAGACCGTCTACTGCGAACTGGATGCCGAGCAACGCAAGCTCTACGACGAGCTGCGCAACCACTACCGCGTGCTGCTGCTGGGCAAGGTCGACAAGGACGGGCTGAACAATTCGAAGATCGAGATTCTCGAGGCGCTGCTTCGCCTGCGGCAGGCCGCGATTCATCCCGGCCTGATCGACAAGGCCCGGGCCAATTCCAGTTCGGCCAAGCTCGAAGTGCTGCTCGAACGGCTGGACGAAACGGTCCAGGAAGGCCACAAGACGCTGATCTTCTCGCAGTTCGTCTCGATGCTCGACATCGTGCGCAACCGCCTGAATCGGCGGCAGATTCCCTACGCCTATCTCGACGGCCAGACACACGACCGCCAGGCCGCCGTGAAACAATTCCAGGAAGACCCCAAGTGCAAGCTGTTCCTCATCAGCCTCAAGGCCGGCGGGCTGGGGCTGAACCTGACTGCGGCCGAGTACGTGTTCCTGCTGGACCCCTGGTGGAACCCGGCCGTCGAGGCCCAGGCCATCGACCGCGCCCACCGCATCGGCCAGACGCAGCACGTCTTCGCCTACCGCATCATCGCCAGGGACACAGTCGAGGAGAAGGTGCTGCAACTGCAACAGAGCAAACGGGACCTGGCGGATGCGATCATCAATGCGGATAACTCACTTATCCGCACGCTGGACAGGAACGACCTGGAACTGCTGCTTTCGTAGGGTGGGCACTGCCCACCAATTCCGCGTCAATGGACCTACAATGGTGGGCAGTGCCCACCCTACAAGACTGCTGCGGTCGTAGTTGATGGTCGATGGTTCTGCGGAACCACGTTGCAACTATCAACTGATTCAAAACACATACGATGGCCGCATCGCCCGCCGCAACATCCGGTTGGCGGCCTCGTCGTTGATGACCACTTCTCCGGTTGGATCCCATTTGATCGGCCGGCCCAGGCGCACGGTCAGGTCGGACATGTGGCTGATGGTGTCCGAGCGGATGGCCGCCTCCAAATGGCTGACGGGCTGCTGGCGGGTGCGGATGCAGTCCAGGAAATTGCGGGCGTGGGAGTTGCTCACGGCCAGCCGGGTGTCCGCCGGCTTGAATCGCAGCGAAAGGAACTTCGGGTCGGACGCCTCCATGCCGCCGCGGTCGACGCTGAGCCAGCCTTCCTCGCCGAAGAACGTCGTGCCGTGATCGCTGTTGCGCCTGCGGTATTTCATGAACACCGGCTCGCCGATCTTCGTGGACATGAAGTGCAGCGTGGTGCCGCTGTAGTAGCGACAGTTGATGTCCCAGTCGTACACGGTGCTGTACATCCCTTGCGTGGGAATCATCCCTGTCCCCGAATATTCGACGGGGCTGGTGTCGTCGGTGCCCAGGCCCCACTGGGCGATGTCCAGCGGATGCGCGCCCCAGCCGCCCAGGAAGCCGATGGAGTATTCGTAGCAGTGGAAGTGCCCCTCGCGATTGGTGCGGTAATTGCTGTAGGGGAAGAACGGCGCGGGGCCGACGAAGTTCTCATAATCGAGGTCGGCCGGGACCGGCTCGGTGATCAGCGAGGCGGCCGTCATCCAGGGTTTGGCGCGGGTGCCGTCGACGCACCAGGCGTCGACGTGCCTGATCTTCCCGAGGTAGCCGTTGCGCACGACCTCGCAGGCGTAACGGAAGGTGCGGCTGGAGCGCTGCTGGGTGCCGTACTGCATGATCCGGCCATGCCGCTGCATGACCTGGCGCAGATGGATCGACCACGCCAGCGAACAGGAGAGCGGCTTTTCGATGTACGAGTCCTTGCCCTTGACCGCCGCCGCCAGGGCCAGCGGAACGTGCCAGTAGTCCGGCGTAGCCGCGACGATCGCGTCGATGTCGTCGCGGTCCATGACCTCGCGATAGTCGGACGTGGTGAGGACGGAGTTGTCCTTGTAGATGCCGTCGAGGTATTTCGCGGCGGCCTGGCGGCGCGACTTGAACGGGTCGCAGACCATGATGAAGCGGGCGTCGTCGTTGCCGGCGAGGTTCTTCATGTCGCCCATGCCCTGCGTGCCGGCGCCGAACATGGCGAGGTGAATCTTGTTCGACGGCGCCGCGCGGCCGAAGACGGTGGAGGGAACGATAAGGGGGGCGGCCAGGGCAGCGGATGATTTCAGGAGCGTGCGTCGGGAGATGTGTGACATGAGGACTCCGGGGGATTTTGATTTCAGATCTCGGATTTCAGATTCACAATGGCGCGCTCAAACGCACCCTACTTGTACTCGGCGGCCGCTTTCGTGAGGGCGTCTTTGTCTAATGCGCCGGGGTGGACGAGGATTCGATAGCGGAGCGTGAAAGATTCGCCGGCCTTCAGGGTATGCGGGCCGGGGGTGAGGATGGCGGGGTTGAAGAAGTTCATGGTTGCGTCGCGGATGGCGTACCA
>JBEKVL010001021.1:0-2456 GCA_049514055.1 Tepidisphaeraceae bacterium
TCTGGGTGATGCCCGCCACGTGCGAGTCCGCGCCCAAGCTCGGATTGTAGAGGCCGTAGGTGTCGGTGCTGCTGGCCACGCTAGTCAGAAAGGCCGCGTACTGCGAAAGCGTCACGTCGCAGGTGCCAATGTTGTAGTTGTACGCCACCGCACCGTACAGGCTGCCGGTATTGGTATCGGCGGCATTCCCTGCGTCGCCGACCGGAACCGTGGCCATCGGGATCATCGTATCCGCCCGCAAAGTTACCGAAAAGGCCACCAGGGCCGCCGCCAACAGAAGTCGCGCCAATGTCTTCTCGAACATGATCTATCGCCAGGAATGAAAACCTCAACCGTTCGTATCCGCATCCAAATCACGCACACCAACCGCAACGCCACCTGCGCACAGGCGTTGGCCAGGGACAACACTCAGAGGCTGTGAATCAAATGCGACTTTCCGTTGATTCGGTCGCGTACCTTGAATAAGCACGCTTGACAGCTTCATGTCGAGCGGGATTGCTTTCCAGACCGTTGCGCCGGTCAAGGCGGAGCCATCGCGGAAGCCAAAGATTGCCTAACTTGTGTTGTTTACTCGTTTCATCGTCTTCACTCCCTTTACATCCCCGCTTGGGCCGCCGCAGCTCGCAGTGCCACCGCCCGCATCAGGTTATGGGCCAATGCATACCACAAGACCACCGCTTTCACCTTTCGCAGACCACGGACCAGAAACCGTTGCAGGCCACGGTTACGAGCCAAGGCGTTCACGCACTCCGCCGTAGCGGCGCGTTCGCGGTAGATCGCTTTCGCCTCATCGGTGGCCATCCGTTGCCGCCACTCCGCTACCGCCGGGCTGTCGTCGTTACGCGGTGTGTGGGCGTCCCGCTGGGGATCCTTCGACTCCATCACCGGAGCATAGACCACGGTGCCGCCTTGCGGAGGACTCACCTGGTCGATGTCGGTCTTCTTCACGAAACCCCCGTCAACCAGTGCTTCTTTCGGCGTTTTGTCGTACCGCTCCTGGTGCTGCTGGACCATCGGTGCCAATTGCCCTTGATCGCCGCCCGAGTTGGTCACGTCCGTGCCGGTGATGACTTGCGAGTCGGTGGCCGTGGCGAATTGCACGTTGAATGCCGGGCGAAAACCGCCGTCTCCCATCTTCATTACGCGGCTGTCCGCGTCGGTCGTGGAGGCCCGCGCCTTGTCGCGGTCCTTCGGCTTCTTGGCCTCGGCGATCTTCGGCAACTGGTCCAACGCGCCGCGAATCCGCTCCGCACGCTCCTCGGCCGCACGCTGACGGGCCGCTTGCCCGCGGGTCTTACTCGCCGCCGGATCGGCATCCAATTCCTGCTTCAGTTGCCGCAACTGCTCTTCGGCCTCGGCCAGCGCCTCTTCCAGGGTCGGCTGGCGGTGAAACGAGGCCGCCCCCGCGCTGGCACGAACCTTCATCCCGTCTTGCGCCACGCGGTCGAGTGTCACCAGTCCCTCGGCCATCAAACTGGCGACGCCCTCCGTCAGCAGGCGGTCAAGCAGGTCGACGTGTTGCGTGCGAAAGTCGGAGAGTGTGTGATAGTTCATCGATACCCCGCCGCAAATCCACCGATACGCCGCATGGTGCTGGCACAGGCGGTTCAATTCTCGCGCGCTGCCGACGCCGCGGAGCGTCGCATACAGCCACAAGGTCATAAGAATTCGCGGATCAGCGGGAGCTTGGCCCGGGCCTCCCTCGACGGCCTGAATCCGCCCGGTCAACTCCGACAAGTCCAGGCCACTCACATAAGCCCAGACGATTCGAGCTTCGTGGTCTTCCGGCAACAGCTCATCGAGCGAGCACTGCTGAAACTCAACCTGATCGCGTACCGCGTGCCGCGTGCGTTTAGGGCCGATTCGGGGCGCGGGCAAGGCCCCGGCAGAATTGACCTCCTCGCGCGACCCCAAGTCAATGAAAGTAGCTTGGTCCATTGTCCGTTCTCCGGCTTCCATTACCGATCAAACCGTACAAGACATTGAACCCCACCGCGGCGAAAAAGTTTTCTTGTTTTTTTCAAAAGATTCACAACCTCTCACCCGACTCGGGCGGCAGGCCCCGCTGTCCGATCCGCCGCGATCATGCGAAAGCCTTTCCCGAGTCGCGGCGAAAACAACCGGAAGGACACTCGGGGAACTCGCGACCGCGGGGACTGGCCACGCCGATCATGTGGGTCCGTGTGTGGCGGGCGAACCCCTTGATGAGCCCTGCTGCGGCGCAGCGATGTTCGTGATGGCCATGGATTTCACGGAGACAGGCCATTCGCCGCCACGCGTCCAGGAAAGAACCATGGACCTCGGCCGCGGCCCGCCAGGGAGTCGATCCGTCGCTCCAGTCGGGAGCCGCCGTTGATGCGTCGCGGTCGCTCCACCAGCCAGGGGGCGTTTCCTGCCTGCATCCCCGCAAGGGCCCACGCCTCCGCCGGCAGCCCGCGGTCATGCCAACCGGCAGC
>JBEKVL010001022.1:0-2454 GCA_049514055.1 Tepidisphaeraceae bacterium
CCGGCGGCCGGGGTAAGGTTGCCCGCCAGATCCGTGGCCGTGCCGGCCGCAATCGAAATCCCCAGGGAACCATCGCCCGTGATGCTGCTGACGGTGACCGTGCGGGTCAGGCCCGAACCGGAAACACTGCTGATCGTGCCGGTGGCGGTTCCGCTGGAGTTCAGGGTAATATTCGCCGCGGCCAGGGTGCTGGTATTGAAGTGCGCGTCGGCATAGGTCACCGTGTAGGTGATGGGCCCGCCGGCCGTATAAGCTGCTGAGGGGGCGCCGATCACGATACTCGGGGCCGTGTTGTCGACAATGAACGTCTGGCTGGCCCCAGAGGCCGGGGCCTGGTTGCCCGCCAGGTCCGTGGCCGTGCCGGCCGCAACCGAAATCCCCAGGGAACCATCGCCGCTGATGCTGCTGATGGTGACCGTGCGGGTCAGGCCCGAGCCGGAAACACTGATCGTGCCATTGGCGGTTCCGCTCTTGTTCAGAGTAATATTCGCCGCAGCCAATGTGCTGGTATTGAAGTTCGCGTCGCCGTAGGTCACCAAGTAGGTAACGGGTCCGCCGGCCGCATAGGATGCCGAAGGGGCGCCAACCGAGATCGTGGGGGCCGTGTTGTCCACCGTGAAGGTCGTGCTGGGGCCTGCGGGCGGGGCTTGGTCGTTCTGCGCATCCGTGGAGGTGCCTGCCGCGATGGAAATCCCCAGGGTGCCGTCGCCCGTGATGCCACTAATGGTGACCGTGCGGGTCGTCAGACCCGTGCCGGAAACACTGACCGTGCCGTTGGCGGTCAAAGTCTTGTTCAGGGTAATGTTCGCCGGGGCCAGGGTAATGTTCGTGGCGTTGACGTAGGTCACCGTGTAGCTGATGGACCCTCCGGCCGTGTAGGAGGCAGAGGGGGCACCGATAAAGACACCCAAGTTGGAGTTGACCACGTTGAAGGTGGTGCTGGGCCCGGCGGCCGTAGCCGTGTTGCCGGCATAGTCCGAGGCGGTGCCTGCCCCGATGGAAATCCCCAGGGTGCCGTCGCCCTTGATGCTCGAGATGGTCACCTTGCGGACAGTGCCGAAACCAGAGACGACGCTGACCGTGCCCGTGGCGGTCCCGGTCGCGTTCAAGGTAACGTTCCCCTTGGCCAGGTTACTGTAGCTGAAGTTCGCGTCGGTGTAGGTCACCGTGTAGGTGACCGGCCCGGCCGACGTTGAGGATGCCGAGGGGCCGCTGATCGTGGTGACCGGCAAGGTGTTGTCGACAATAAAAGTCGTACTGGGCCCGGAGGTCGGGGCCAGGTTGCCCGCCAGGTCCGAGGCGGTCCCGGACACAATGGAAATCCCCAGGCTGCCGTCGCCCGTAATGTGGCTGAGGGTGATCGTGCGGGTCAGGCCTGAGCCGGTGATGCCGACCACAATTCCGCTGGGGTTGGTATTGGGGTCATACTGGGTGTTGGGAACGGTCCCTGTCGAGATCAGGTTGACGTTCCAGGGCGCCAGGTTGCAGGTATTGAAGTTCGCGTCGGCGTAGGTCACCGTGTAGTAGACGGGCCCGCTGGCCGCGGCATTCGGCGGGGAAAGCGGCACCAACGGGGATACCGTCTGAAGAGGAGCGCTGACTAAGATCGTGGGGTTCGTGTTGTCGACGATGAAGGTCGTGCTGGCCCCGGCGGCCGGGGCCTGGTTGCCCGCCAAGTCCGCGGCGGTGCCTGCCGCGACCGAAATCCCCAGGGTGCCGTCGCCGGTAATGCCGCTGATGGTCACCGTACGGGTCAGGCCCGAGCCGGAGACGCTGATCGTGCCGTTGGCAGTCCCGCTCTTGTTCAAGGTGATGTTCGCCGGCGCCAAGGTGCTGGAATTGAAGTACGCGTCGGCATAGGTCACCGTGTAGGTGATAGGCCCGCCCGCCGCATAGGTTGCCGAGGGACCGGCGACCGCAATGGTCGGGGCGACGTTGTCCACGATGAAGGTCGGACCCGGCCCGGCGGCCCCCGCCATGTGGCCGAGTTGGTCCATGCCGGTGCTTGCCGCCACCGAAATCCCCAGGGTCCCGTTGCCCGTGAGGTTGCTGATGGTGACCGTGCGGGTGGAACCCGAGCCCGCGGTGACGCTGACCGTGCCGCTGGCGCCCCCGGTTGCGTTCAGGGTAATGTTCGCCGCCGTCAGGGTACTGGCACCGAATGCCGGGCTGTTATAAGTCACCGTGTAGGTGATGGAAGTGATGCCGTTGGCATAACTTGTACCATAGGCCGCCGAGGGTTGGCTGATCGAGACCGTCGGGGCGTGGTTGACCACCGCGAAGAAGGTCGGGCTGGGTCCGGCGGCCAAGGCCACGTTGCCGGCCTGGTCCACGGCCGTGCTGCCCCCGATGGAAATCCCCAGGAAACCGTCGCCCGTGATGTTGCTGATGGTGACCGTGTAGCTCAGGCCCGAGCCGGTGACACTGACCGTGCCGCTGGCGGTGCCGGTGCCG
>JBEKVL010001023.1:0-2851 GCA_049514055.1 Tepidisphaeraceae bacterium
GACAGCGCCTTGGACGCCACGTCGAACGCCCCCTGGGCCGACTTCTCGGCCTCGGCGATCTTGCCGAGCGCGAGGTTGGTGTCGGCGAGCGTCAGCAGGCTGTCGAGGATATCCGGATGCTCGTCGGCGTAAGTCTTGCGGCGGATTTCCAGCCCGGCCGCGGCCAGCGCCATTGCTTCCTGCGGTTTGCCCATGCGCGCCAGCGCGAGAGCCAGGTTGTCCATCGTCCGGGCGATGAGCACATGATTGGGCTTGAGCAGCCGCCGGCGGATCGACAGCGCCTTGCGAAGCATCGGCTCGGCCTCCGTCAGCCGGGCTTCTTCGATATACAGCGTGCCAAGTTCGTGCATCGTGGCGGCCGTTTCCAGGTGCTCGGATCCGAACAGCGTCGTCCGCAGCGCCAATGCCTGCCGCAATTGCGTTTCGGCCTGGGCATATTGCCCCAGACGAGCCTCGGCGACCGCCAGACGGGTGGCTGTTTCGGCGTCCGTGTAGCGACCCAGGAGAAGGCACAACTCGCCCTGGGCGTAGAGCGAGACGACGAGCTGGGGGTGCGCCGGGCTGAACCATTTCTCGCGCATCTCAAGGGATTTCAGCAACAGCGGCTCGGCATTCGCGAGTTTGCCCCAGCGAATGTAGAGATTGGCCAGGTTGTCCAGGGCAACGGCCGTGTCCGGATGATTGGGCTTGAGTGTGCGCTGGCGGACGTCCACGATGCGCTGGTAGAGCGGCTCGGCCTCGGCGAACTTCTTCTGGTTGGCCAGAACGGCCGCGAGGTTGTTGAGGCTGCCGGTGGTGAGCGGGTCGTCGGGCCCGGCGTTCTTCTCGCGGATTTCGACGGCCTTGCGGTCGGCGACTTCGGCTTCGCCCCATTTCTCCTGTTGCTGGTAGATGATGCCCAGGCTGTGCCAGCTCTGGGAGAGACGGACGGGGCTGATCTGCTCGGCCAGTTGCACGCCACGCCGGAGTTGGGTCTCCGCCTCGTCGAGCCGGCCGGTTTCGATCGCCTGCACGGCCTGGCGCATGGTCTGGCCCCACTCGGCGTCAAGCGCGTCCTTTGCCAGTTGCGCGGATGCGGCGGTTGCCAGGACGAGCAGTACGGCAGTCAGAACCAGATGACGAATTGAATCACACATTTTCAGGGGCGAATGGTAGCCGAGAGGGACGCCAAGGGAAATGGCGTCTGCTACTGTAGCCGCGATGGGTCATCGCGGAACCGCGATCAACGATCGCGGCTACAAGACTATCTCGCAATCAACCCCGCCGCCAGCGCATACCACGCCAACGCCTCGCGCTTGCCGCCGGTGGTGTTCAGGTGGCCTTCGTCGGCGGCGTAGCCGGAGTACAGTCTCTGGTATGTCGTGCCGCTCGACGTGAACGTGCTTTGCTTCCCGGCCGGGCTCCAGGCCTCGATGTCGGCCAGGTCGAACAGCACCTTCCCATGTGCCCTGGCCCACTTGCGCAGGGTGGTGTTGAAGTTGTTCCGCTTGACATTGTCGGCATCCGTGCCGGTCGTGAGCGGAATCGTCACGTAGACAAACTTCACGTTGGGATACTTGGCCTCAAGCTGCGACATCGCGGTGTTCTTCGCATTGCTCAGGGCGTAATACTGCACGGTGGCGTCGGGGTCGATGAAGCAGAATTTGTTCATGGCGACATTGATCTTCGCAGCCCAGCCGCCGGCCAGATAGCCCGCGAAACTATCGACCTTCTCCTGCCATGGTGGATTGCCGCGGTCCAGTTCATAGACCCGTCCCTTGATAGTCGTCGCGGGCGGAGTCTGACTCGTCGAGACGACGCCGAGTTTGTATCGCCCGGGGTTGGCCGAGTGCAGCGCGTTCATTCCGTCGAGGATGTTGCCGCCGACGGACGCGTGTGCGAAGAGGAAGTTGAGCGTTGAGGCGATGCGGACCATCGTCGTCTGCGCGATCCTGGCCACGCCGGCAATGGAGGTGTGGTCGACGATCAGCGGCGTCGTGGTCACCCGCCGAAAAACAGCGGCGGATCGCACCGCCTCAGCGGGCTCGACAACGGCCGGGCTCACCGAAAGAAACATCCGCTGTTCGAGCGTCTCGACGAGTGGCAACGTCGCCATCGTCCCAAGCACCGCCCGTGGATGCCCAAATTTCGTGGCATGGGCGTCTCGCCAATGCGGCCGGTACTCCGACACCCGTTCGTCCTCCGGCAAACGGGCTACGCCGGCCTGCAACTGTTGTGTCCTGGCCATGGGTTCCTCCTCTATCCAGTTGAGATGTCCGCCCGTCTGTCGTCGCGCCGCTCATCTTGCGAGCATGACCCGCGACAAGCGACCGGAACTCGCTATTCTCGCAGACCGGCGCCTGCCGATCCAGCACAATCTTCCCGGCGGCACCACGAGGGCGCGGCCGGCGCAAAGAAAGATGTTTGACGCGGATGGTGTGGGGATGTCGGGCATAAAGGTTTTATAGGAAAGGGATTATGAGCTCGTGGACGGTGAATGGGGTTGAAAAAAAACGCCCCCAAAGCGCCCCCAAAATCTCCCCCAAATCTCCCCATGACCGCGCCTGGATCGCGCCGGCATGCTGGGGGAACCCACGGAGCAAGCTCCGTGGGCGTTGCGGGTAGCGGAAGGTGCGCGGGAAAAATGTTTGGAGGCCAGTGGTTTTTGGGGCTTGAGACATAAGGGGCGGCTTGCAAAGTGGTTATGAGTGGTTTGGGGCGTCGGAAACAGGTGGAAATCGGTGTCTTTTTCGGGCGTGGTTCAAATCGAGGCGGTTCTGGGTGACAGAGTGTAGCCGATCGCCGTGACGGCGGGAGACGTCGCAAGCCAAGACTGGGATGGGTTGGGAGCGGACCTCAGTTCTGCGAGAAC
>JBEKVL010001024.1:0-2451 GCA_049514055.1 Tepidisphaeraceae bacterium
CATCGCTTCGAGCGCGAGGCCGCGATTCTCGCCGGACTCGACCACCCGGGAGTCGTCGGGATTATCGATCGCGGCCGAACCGCCGACGGATCGTTCTTCATCGTCATGGACCACATCGACGGCGAGAACCTGGATGTATTTCTGAGCCGTCACCGCCAGCCGCCGGGGCAGCGCGCCGTGCTCCGGCTGTTCGCGAAGATCGCCCACGCCGTTCACGAAGCGCATAGCCACGGCGTCGTTCATCGCGACCTCAAGCCCTCGAACATCATGGTGGATCGGCGCTGGGATCCGCACGTCCTCGATTTCGGCCTCGCTCACCTGACCTGCTGCCAGACGGAACATTACGACTGTCGGTTGACCGTGACGGGGAATGTGGTCGGTTCTCTTCCCTGGGCAAGTCCCGAACAGGCCGTGGGCAATGTCCGGGAACTCGCGCCGAGCAGCGACGTGTACTCGCTCGGGCTGCTCTTGTACCAGACGTTGACGGGACATTCGCCATATCCCCTGACCGGCACGCTGCACGAGATCACGCAGAACATCTGCAAGACCACGCCGCCCGCTCCGGAGACGGCCTTGCAGCCTCCGTTCGGCCGGATTGATCGCAAACTCGCGGACGTCATCCGGAAATCGATCGAGAAATCCCCGTCGCGCCGTTACCCGACGGCCGGTGGTCTCGCGGCCGACTTGGAGAATTACCTGTACGGGCGGCCGACCAGCGTGGCGCCGGGCATCCGCTGGCAGCGATACATCCGGGCGACAATCCTCCCGCTGGCGCTGGTTCTGGCTACCGGCATTTGGACGGTGTTGTCATACCCGTCACAACCCTTGATTACTCCAATCGAACTTCCGAGAACAACCAACTCCATCGGGATGGAGTTCATTCGTGTCCCAAGCGGCGGCTTCCGGATGGGCAGCGACACCAGCGAATCGGGATTGAGAAACAATGAATCGTTGCACACGGTCATTATCAGCAAGCCCTTCTGGATCGGGCGAACGGAAGTGACCCGTGGGCAATATCGGCGGGTGATGGGCTCTGTGCCAGTGGCGTTGGCCGCGGAAGACTTGCGCCTGCCAGTGGACAGGGTTTCGTGGAATGATGCCGTTGAGTTCTGCCAACGACTGGGCGCGGTGGACGGCCGCACCTACCGGCTTCCCACGGAGGCCGAATGGGAATACGCGTGCCGAGGCGGCACTGGGTTGCCCTTTTCGGGAACAGGCCGGCTGGATGACATGGGCTGGTACGCGGAGAACAGCGGCAGACGTCTGCATCCCGTTGGCTGGAAACAGCCCAATCACTGGGGACTGCACGACATGCTCGGCAATGTCTCCGAATGGTGCGCCGATGAGTATCAGGGGTACCTTGGAACGGAGACGGTCACCGACCCATTCGTGCCGCCGGCAGGGTTCAGCCGCGTGATTCGCGGCGGCGACGCCCTGGCGGAAGTTCCGGCGTGCAGGGCGGCCAGTCGTGACAACACGTTTCCAGACCGTGCCCGGCCTGCGCTCGGGTTCCGCGTGGTCATGGAGTTCCGGCCTCCCGCCTCGCCAACAACCAGCAAAAGCGGCTCGCTTTGAGTAAACAGGCCCGATTTGCTCGACACATCGATTTTTCGCGCAAGGTTTCCCGTTCCCAGACGCTGAAGTCCATGAAATAAATCCACTCATTGAAAGGAACCCAACATGATGACGGCTCTTACTCAGCGGCAGCATTCAAAGAAGATCGCGGCGACAAAGACGACCACGCCGGTGGTTGTGGAAACAATGGAGCAGCGGACGCTGATGTCCGTATCGATGTCCACCGGATCGTCCATCACCAACATCACCGACTACTCCCTGTACGCCCAGGCATGTATGGGCGACAACGGCGATCCGTGGGGCTTCGCGGGCATCTCTTCGGGCACGGCAACCGAAGAGACCGGCGATGCGATCAAGCAGTGGGACTCCAATCTGGACGACGGCCTCGACAGCGGCCTGGTCAACTTCACATTCACTGCGGACAGGGCTGCGGGAACGATGAGTTGGGCCGTCGCCGGAGCGGACACGATCACATACTCTGGCAGCTTCGGCACGGGCATATCGCAGGTCGATCTTCAGGCCGCCGCAACGACCGCCGGCATGGCCTTCAGTTTCTCCAATGTCAGTCTCAGTTTCTACAGCAACAACACCCTGGCCGATACAGAGACCATCAGCAGCGGACCCGCGGTGAACACCATCGGCGCGCAGACGTCAGACCCGGCCGAGTCAATTGCGAGGGTAACTCCGAACGCGTCCAACTGTGACAAGGTCGTCATCACTGGCAATATCCGGCTTCAGGCGGCCCAGGGAACCTATCCGGGAGCGACGGACATCTTCGGAGCGATCTACATTCACGACGCGGCGTGAGGTGCAGTTCCGGCTATTTGTTGAGATCTTCGTCGATGGGCGACCACAGGCTGTCGAGGGTGCTGAGGC
>JBEKVL010001025.1:0-2443 GCA_049514055.1 Tepidisphaeraceae bacterium
CTACACCTGCTCTCCGCCATCCTGACGCTTGCCGCCGGCCCGGTGTTTCACGCATCCTGGGGCGGCAAGGACGCCACCTACTGGTGCCTCTATGTCGCGATGTTCATGTTCTCCCTCGGCAACGGCCTGGGCGAAGCGGTCATCAATCCGCTGACCGCGACGCTCTACCCCAAGAACAAGACCCACTGGCTGAATATCCTGCACGCCGCCTGGCCGGCCGGGTTGATCCTCGGCGCCGCGTTCGGATATCTGTTTGTCGGCAAGACCGCACATGCGACGCAACTGCGTTGGGAAATTCCGATGCTCGTGTTCATGGTGCCGACGGTGCTCTACGGCGTGCTGACGCTCAAGAACAAGTTCCCGGTGTCCGAAGCCAGCGCTGCCGGCGTGGGCCTGGGAACGATGATTGCGACCATCCTCACCTCGCCCATGTTCCTGTTCCTGATCTTCATCCACGCCCTGGTCGGTTACCAGGAACTCGGCACTGACTCGTGGATCCAGAACATCATGAAGAACGTGATTCCGGGCAATGAGACGCTGCTCTTCATCTACACCTCCGGCCTGATGTTCATCCTGCGCTTCTTCGCCGGCCCGATCGTCCACAAGATCAATCCCCTGGGCCTGCTGTTCGTGTCGGCATGCTGCGCCGCCCTCGGCCTGTTCAGCCTCGGCATGGCTACCACCGGATTGCTCGTGGTGGCGGCGGCAACCATCTATGGCGTTGGCAAGACATTCCTGTGGCCCACGATGCTGGGTGTTGCCGGCGAGCGATTCCCCAAGGCCGGCGCGCTCGGCATGGGTATGCTAGGAGGCGTTGGCATGCTATCGGCCGGCTTCCTTGCCGGCCCGGGCATCGGCTACAAGCAGGACTACAACGCTTCCAAGGATCTCAAGGCGACGGCACCCGCTGCCTATGACCGGTACAAGGCCGCCGAGAAGAACAGCTTCCTCTTTTTCCCGGCAATCCAGGGACTCGACGGCTCCAAGGTGGCAATCGTCGAGGACACTGGCAAGGGCATGACCGAAGAAATGGCGCTCAATGCCAAGAACAACAAGAAGGACGAGAACCTCGACAAACTCAACACCTGGTGGACAACCGCGAAACTCACGGCCACCCAAGACAAGGAGCCGGTGATCAAGGCCCGTCTCTACGGCGGCCGCATGGCACTGAAGTTAACCGCCCTGGTCCCCACAACCATGGCGGTCTGCTACCTGCTGCTCGTCGCGTACTTCGTCTCCAAGGGCGGCTACAAGGCGATCCACCTGGACGCCAACGGCAACGAAATCGAATCCGGCCATTGATGGCCGCGAGTCAGACCATCGTGACAGCCCAAAGCCCCCGGACCTGTCCGGGGGCTTCTTGTTGGCCGCGCTGTAGCCGCGATGGGTCATGGCGGCCGGTGTCAAACGCCAGGGAAGCCGCGATCAGCGATCACGGCTTGCAGCCGCCGGGTGCATCCGAAATGCAGTTGCAGCTATCTGCCCGTTCCGCCTTGCGACGATGTATTACGACGACGAGTCCGGGCTCTACTGCGACAAGATGCGCTACTACTTGCCGGACATCCAGCGCTGGATCAACCGCGATCCGGCGTAGGAAGACGGCGGGGTCAACTTGTATGCGTCTTGCGAGGATGATCCGGTGAACGCGATGGATCCGACGAAGTTGTGCCTGACCACGGCGGAGTGGTAGATCTTCCCGAGGACATCGTCACCGTCATACCGGGCGGTGCCGGTCTCGGCCGCGGAGGATCGCGAGCGTCCGGATGGTGCCCTCGACAAGCTGTACGTCGATGCCGAGCGCGGTGGTGATCTTGCGAGCCGGTGCCCTCGATCGTGTAGATGAAGTATTCGCTGAGGCCTTCCTTGATGATCTCCTTCGCCTTCGCTTGGCCCGAAATGCTTCCACCGGGAGTAGCGAAGCTGACAGGGGCTGCAATGCTCTGCATCACACGCTTCCCCGATGACGAAGGCCCGCATGTGTCGATCGCAGGCGTGTACCATGGGGACGATGTGTTTGTCCAGGTGTTGGCCTACGCCCCGGACGACGAAGAGCCGGGTATGAAGCTCGACGTTTCCCAGCGTCAGCGGTGAGCGGTGGCATATAGCCCGTGCCTGCTCGGCGCCATGGACAACAGGGGGCAGTTTGTACTCACGCGCCTCTGGCCCCCGATCCGCCTGAGTATCTGCCACAATCGCGTCAAAACTGAGACGTGTTGCCTTCGTAGCCGAACCAAACATGACTGGGGGTCTTGCGGCTTTCAGGCCGAAGCGGCGTGAATGTGAGCTCGGCACTTCCGTCGTCTGATTGTCCAAGATTAACATCCATAAGCCCCCGGTCTATGTTCTGCTCGATGATGCCCTGCAAATCCGCCAGGTAGCATTCGCCTCGGCGGACGCAGGAAACCGTAGGAACGCCGAACCGCGTCCGTTGAAGCGGGCCCTA
>JBEKVL010001026.1:0-2441 GCA_049514055.1 Tepidisphaeraceae bacterium
GGCGGCCGCGGCCGCGCGCCGAGAAACATCGGCGAATGCAACGTCGCGCCGGGGATACTGTGCAGGAGCATCACGCGCTGGTCCTTGGCGTCGGGGTTGAAGATGCCGATCGTCTGGTAGCTGAGGTCGTGGACTTTGCGCCTGCCTTTGCCGGGGGAGATTTCGACCGGAACCCTCGTGGGGACGGTGCAGAGCAACCGCCCGTCGGGCAAAGCGGCCACGTCGCCGGCTTCGATGCCGAAGTTACGCCAGTTCTGCTGCGGATCGGCCGGATAGCCGACGGTGATGCCCGGATTGGACACGAACGCGACCCGGCCATCGGGCATCGGCGCGGGGCTGCCGCAGACAAACGCGCGGAGGCGGCCGCCGTATTCGGGACCGTTGTCCAGGCCGAATTCGGTGTAGCCGTGCGTGCCGTCGGGACGGATCGAATGCAGCAGCGTCTCGACCTTGCCGCGGTCGAAGAAATTGTCCGAGCGGACGAAGATGATCCGCCCGTCGGCCATGACCTTCGGCTCATTGTCGAAGATGATGGTGTGGGTGATCGGGTGAATGTCGCCGCCGTCGGCGTTCATCACGAACAGCGCCCGCGATGGCGGGTTGTGGTATTCCTCGAAGGTGCCGATGCGTGTGGAAGTGAAGACGAGCCGGCCATCGGGCAGTTCGGCCGGGTCGATGTCGTGGAACGGGCCGTCGGTGAGGCGCTGGGCCGCGCCGCCGACCGCCGGGAGGAGATAGATGTGGTAGAAGCGCTCGTCATCGCGGGCCATGGAGACGTAGATCGACTTACCGTCATAGGAAACGGCTGGCGATCCGATTGCCCCGCGCCCCGCATCGAGCAACAGCCGCGGTGTCACGCCGGGGCGAGCGGGTGTCAGCGCGTACAACTTGTGGCCGACCTTGATTGGCGCGGGCAGGTCATGCTCGGGATAGCCGCGGGAGTTGCGCGGGTTGAAGATGGTGACAGTCAGGCTTTCCCGCTTGTCGGGCATGTTGGTCAGCGGGCGATTGAGGCTGCAATCATCGCCGATGAAGACGATGCCTTCGGGCCATGCGTAGTCGGCCGGTGGGCGGGCATCGACCTGGGGCAGGATCGTCTCCAGGGGTTTGCGCTCGGCGGTTGCGTCGGGGAACCTGCCCCAGGGCTTCATGCCGTAGTCGCCGACGACGTGTGCGGGCCGCCAGTTCTTTTCAGTGAAGCCGGGCTGTTGCCAATTGGGTTCTTCCTTGTCGTAATATAGCCACGAGTCGCCGGTGACCAGCTCGATCGGCTTGTCCTGAACCAGCTCGACGGTGATCTTCGCGATCAGGCCCGCGGGGCTGGGCGCGGTGTTGATGGCCCGCACGGCGATGACATTGCGGCCATCGGCAAGGTTGGACTTGATGTCGAACCGGCCGGGTTGATTCCAGGCGCCGGGCTCGTCCATGTTCTCGCCGATGGCTTTGCCGTTGAGGAGAAAGGCATAGAGGTTGTCCGCGGTGACGATCACCTCGGCGGATTTCACGGCCGTCCGGTCGGGAACCTTGAACTCGGCGCGGAAGCAGACGGTGCCTTCGGGATAGTCCAGGCCGTTCATGCCCGGCGGAGGCGGCGACCAGATCCATTTGGCGCCGTCGAAGTTGGATGGCTTGCCCTGGCCGGACGCGGGCAGGCACGACAGGGTGCAGGCAATCGCAATTACGAACCGCATCACTCTCATCATCCGTCTCCTTGTAACACGGCCAGTCGCTATGGGGAATACGGCGGGGACGGGGGACCGTTGGAGGGAGTTCGCGGGGCCGGATGCTGGCGTGACCAGCTTGCGGGAACTCCATCCTGGCGACGAACCGTCATCTTGAGCGCACTCGCGAAGAGCCTGTCCTGAGCGTAGCCGAGGGAATTTGGCCACGAGGTCCAAAGCCAGATGCTTCGCGGGTACGCTGCTCTGAAAGCGAAGTCACGGAATCGTCATCTTGAGCGTACTCGCGAAAGATCTGGCCTCGAACTCCAAGGCCAGATTCCTCGCGAGTACGCTCGGAATGACCCTTCCGACACCTTTCATGGCATGCGGGTGGGCCAAAGGCCCGTGACGACTCAGCATGATAACTATTGTTATGCAAACGCTCTTCAAGTGTTTCTCATTGATGATCACGCCACGTCTATCGTGGCCTCGCCCCGCCGCCACGCAACACGGCCGCCTTCATGATCGCATCTTCGCTTGCTTCCGCCCGCGACAGGTCGGCCGTCAGCCGCCCTTCGCCCATCACCAGCACGCGGTCGCAGACGTGGAGAATTTCGGGCAGTTCCGACGAAATCAGCAGGATGGCCATGCCCCGGTCGGCTAGTTCCGCGATAATCCGGTGGACCTCGGCCTTGGCGCCGACATCGATCCCGCGCGTCGGTTCGTCCAGGATCAACACGCGCGGCTCGGTGGCCAGCCACTTGGCCAGCACAACTTTCT
>JBEKVL010001027.1:0-2440 GCA_049514055.1 Tepidisphaeraceae bacterium
CCTGCTCATCGCCCACGAACAATTCTTTCTCCGCGTCCCACTTCAGCGGCCGGTTCAATGTCATCGCGATCATCGTGAGATAACACATCGAGGACGTGCGATGGGCGTATTCGACGTCTTGGAATGGGCGCTCGCGCGTGCGAATGCAATAGAACCAGTCGCCGGCGATGTCGCGAGAGCCCTTGTACTGGCGCAGCGGGCTGCTGACGGCCGGGATCTGCTTGGAAACGACCGCTTCTCCCTTGTCACCGATAAATCGCAGCGGCCCTTCTCGGTGGACGATCGTGCCGTTGGCGAATTTGAAGACGATGTCCCGCTTGCTCGCCGGCAGGATCTCCACCGGCCCGGTATGATCCAATTGCAGGGCGTAGAGGACGCCGCCGAAGAAGTGCGCGCCCCAGTCGGCCAGCGCCCCGCCGCCGAACACCGAGTGGTCTCGCCAATTGCTGAAACGCGCCCGACTATAGGAAACGAACGGGGCGGGCCCGACGAACGTCTCCCAGTCCAAATCGGGCGGGACGGGCTCGGCGGGGCTGGGCCGGTCGTTCGCCGGGCCGCCGGCGCCGACGTAGGCCTCGCGGACCGCGCCGATGGCGCCACTGGCCACGTAGTCGGCGATTCGGCCGTAATCGCCACGGACGCGCTGGCTGCCCCCCGTGACCACCCGCCCGTAGCGCCTCGCAGCGGCGACCATTGCGCGGCCTTCGCCGATCGTGTGCGCCAGCGGCTTCTCGCAGTAGACGTCCTTGCCCGCCTTGCACGCCTCGATCGTCAGAATGGCGTGCCAATGGTCGGGCGCGGCGACGACCACGGCATCGATATCCGCGCAGCCGAGCATCTCACGGAAGTCGCGGTATCCCCTGGCGCGGGCTGCGCTGTGCTTGCGTTGGATCAATGCCTGGGCCAGTTCCAAGTTGGGCTTGTAGACGTCGCAGAGGGCTACCAGTTGAGATTCGCCGCCGTTGAAGCCCGGCAGGATCTGGCGGCCTCGCATTCCCGCGCCGATCATGCCCACGTTGATGCGGTCGCCGGGGGCCGTCGCGCCGTCCTTGCCCAATGCCGAGGCGGCCACAAAAGTGGGGAAAGTGATGCCCGCCGCCGCCGTCGCGGCCTGCTTGAGAAACTGGCGACGATCTGCATGGGACGGATGCATGGTTTGAATTCTCCTTCTGCGAATGATGCGAAGTTGCGGTCCATAACTGCGGCTTGTGCAGGTCGAACCGAACGTGTTAGTTCATTTTTCGGCGGCTGGCGATTTGGCCGGGCGGTCGGCCTTGTTCTGCGAGAACAGCCAGGGCACCAACTCCGGCGTCTTCCAGGCCGCATCCCAGGTTTTATGTCCCATCCCCTCGAAGTAGGTGTGCTTGGGTTTGCCGCCCGCCGCTTCCAATGCCTCGATCATGCTGGTCGTCCCCTTGAACGGAACCGATTTGTCCGCCGTGCCGTGGAAGGCCCAGATCGGAATATCCACGATCCGGGAGACTTTGGATGGGTCGCCTGCGCCGCAGATCGGGATGGCGGCGGCGAAAAGATCGGGCCGGTAGGTAATCAGGTCCCACGTGGCGTAGCCGCCATTGGATGCCCCGCTGACGTAACACCGGTTGGCGTCACAGCCGAGGTCCGCCATCAGTTTCGGCAGCAGTTCCAGGATCGCGGCGATTCCCTTGGGCGGCGCGCTGAGATCGTGCGTGTGGGGACCGGTGTTCCACCCCCGCCCGTCCCAGCAACTCGTTTTCCACGCGGGATTGACCAGGGGCTCGAAGAAGACGCAAGGGTACTTCTCCTCGCTGTAGGACGGATTCAGCCCAAGGTAGCGCTTCCCGGAACCGCCGCCGCCCGGTTTCACCTCTTGCGGTCCGGCGCCGTGGACTTCCGCCAGCATCGGCAGTTTCCCAGTCGGCGTGTAGACGGCCGGAAGATACAGGTAATAGTGCATCACGTCGCCGGACTTAGTCGTGTACTCCAGGGTGTTGTAGGCCCCCTTCTTCAACTCCGCGGGCGAGACCACCTCTCCGGCGGCACAGGGCGAACTTGGAATACCCAGGACCAACGCGACTGCGGCAAACGCCATCAAACCAAATCTGTGTCTCATCGTCTCATTCCTTTCTTTGTTGTTCAGTGAGTTGACGTGAACATCGGTTCGATTTAGGATTTTGTTCGTGGGATTTCTTAAATTCTATTTTTCGTGAGTTTGCAAAAAAACTCTCTTCATTACATTCTCTTATTCAGGTTTCGTCTCCTGTGGCCAATCGTCGGTGCGAAAAGTCAAAACTGGCAGTTCATTTCTGCCGTAGAGATTGGCCCATGATACCTGACCGGCCCAGGCATATCGCACCGCCACCGGCGCCGGCACTTGGTCACTCGAGACCACAACCGTATTGCCCTCGATCTTGGCCTGTGCCCAGACAAAATGGCGATCGCTGCCGGCGACGGCAAAACC
>JBEKVL010001028.1:0-2438 GCA_049514055.1 Tepidisphaeraceae bacterium
TGCCCGTCCGCGCATAGAGGACGTCCGCCGTGTTCATGCCAAAATCACGGGTGGCACGGGCAACTTGCCCGTCCCGGATGGCGGCTCGCCATCCGTCTGGGCCAAACACGAGATCGAACTGCCCGCCGCCAAAACCCGCCCCGCCGATGATTTCGCCTGGCAGGACTTCCTGAAGTCAGCCCGGGCCGCCGTGGAATCAGCCAATCCGCAATCGGAGGTCCAATGCTCTTGACGTTCGTCATTCTTTACGCCGCCGCCATGATCCTGACCCTGGCCACCGCGCTGGCCGCCATCCGCCGCGCCCCGCTTGGATGGCAGGACCGCGCCGGCTTCCATTACGGCCGCCCCATCGTCTTGCGCCCCGCCTGCCTTACTGTCAACTATTCCCCTTATCCGCCCCGCCGCACTCGCATCTTTCGTGGCAAAATCCTTTGGAAACCCAGCCGCGCCCGCATGGCCCTGATCGTCCGCCAGGCGCGCCGGATCAACCCGGATTTTCCGTTGTCCACCGTCAATTCACCCGTAACCCAATGAGCGCAAAATTAACAAAACTGTCCGAGTCCAATCATCCCCAACGCTGGTTCGAGGAAGGCATCAAACAGCACGAAGCCTTCCAGAGCTTTTTCATTCAGGCCAAGGAACGCGCCCTCTGCGCCGGCTGGTTTTTCCTCCGCGCCCGCAACGCCCTGGATCGTGAAACGTCCTTCGAACTCTTTTGCCAACCCTACAACGAACAGGTCTCCTTTCGCACGGTCCAGCGCTACATCGAGTTCACGGAGGCCTGCCTGGCGTGGGCCTCCGCGGAAAAACCGGCGCTGGCCAATCACTCGGAGAAATTGCTGGAGTTCTCCAAGAAGATGGTCCTGCAATCGCCCAAGCCCATGGTGGCGCTCTGCCGGTCCTTGCGCCTGATGATCCCCTTTGGCGAATACGACGCCGTCGCCCATGCCCGCCGCAAGCTCAACGGCCCGCGCCAAATCGAATTCGACTTTGCCGCCGTCGTCACCTCGGTGGAAGTGCTGGATACGTTCGACGTGGATTACCTCCTCTCAACGATGCCAGAGGGAACGGACGCGCGCCTGGAGATGTCGGCCATTGAGCAGAAACTGCGCAACGCCCGCGATCGCGTGGCCGAATGGCTGGGCAACCCCTCCAACGCGTCCGAAATTGATGTTGACGCTGCCACCATGCCCCTGGCCCTGCCCGCGCCGGCCATGGAAGCCGCGGGGAAAACCCCGTTGCGCAAAGGAGTCCGCCAATGAGCGCCAAACTCGCATCCGCCAAAAAGTTCCCCACCTTGTCGCCGCGCCTGGTCATCCTCTTGCGCACCGCCTGCGTGGAAGATCATCTCAACGCCATTGCCAAGGCCGCTCCCACGTTCGAGGCCGATGTCGAAGTAATCCGCCAGGCTGTCCATCAACTCCGCGCCCGCTGCAGCGCGAGCAAATTTCAACCATGAACGCCCTTTGTAAAATGCTTGTTGCCCCTTTTGTCGCCGTGGCCTTGCTGCTGCTCGCGCTTGGCGCCATCGCGGCCGGCGTGGATGCCGCCGATGCCCGCCGTGAATTTCACGCCCAGTTGAACCGATTTTTTAACCTCAACAAAGGATAGAAGTTATGAACGACAACAAAATTCAATTGACGGCAGGGCGAGACTCTGTCGAGCCCAAACTTGATGTCGGGCCAACGCTCGATGTCAGGGATCAAACCTCGTCAGTCAGCCTCGGTGAACGCGACTCCGAGCCGGCGTCAGTCGATCTCGGCTCGATAGAGTCTCTCCCTGCTGAACTTGATCTGCAAGGCCCCGTCCTTCACTTCTACAGCGCCAAGGACATCGCCGTTGTCTGCAAGTGCTCGCGCAAAACCGTCCATCGCCGCGCCGACGAACTCAACTGGCCGCGCGAGGAAGTCGGCCAATCCTTCCACTACATGGTTCCGGCTGAGATCGCCGCGAGAATCAGCGCCCTGGAAGACAGGCACGTCAGCCTGGAGAATGTCAGCGGGGAAGAGCCGGACCGCCCGCTCGTCACCTGGGAAGACATCGCCAATGACCCGGAAGCGTGCCGCAAGGTCGGCCTGCGCCAGGCCGCGGTGGAATCATTCCTCAGCCTCCAGAGTCTGGGCAAGGAACTGGCCATCTCCACCACCATCGTCCGGATGCGCGAGCAACACACCTGGCGCGGCCAACCCTTCTACGTCTCTACAGGCAGCCTGCGGACCTGGTGCAGAGCCTTTGCAAAATGGGGAATCAACGGCCTGGTTGAGCAAAAGCGCGGCGTCGTTGGCCGCCACGGCGTTGACGTTCCTCTCCACATCGCCAACCTCGGCAAGGCCCTGGTGGTCGAACACGGCAGCAAGGCCAAGGCCGCCAGAATCCTCGCCAGCCATCCTGATTTGCCCTCCGGGATGCGTCTCCACCTGCACGGGGGCCATTGCTCC
>JBEKVL010001029.1:0-2434 GCA_049514055.1 Tepidisphaeraceae bacterium
CGAGGGCGGGCTTGAGCAGGTTGGCGGCGTCGCCGGTGCCGGCCGCTCCGCCGGCGCCGATGAGCGTGTGAGCCTCGTCGATAAAGAGGATGATCGGCTTGGGGGAGGACTGGACCTCCTCGATCACCTGGCGCAACCGCTGTTCGAACTCACCCTTCATGCTGGCGCCCGCCTGCATCAGGCCGATGTCCAGCGAGCGGACGCTGACATCCCGCAGGGCCGGAGGGACATCGCCGGAGACGACGCGGAGAGCGAAGCCCTCGACGACGGCGGTCTTGCCGACGCCCGCCTCGCCCGTGAGGATCGGGTTGTTCTGCCGGCGGCGCATGAGAACGTCGACGATCTGGCGGATTTCGTGGTCGCGTCCGACGATGGGGTCGAGTTCACCCTTGCGGGCCTTCTCGGTGATGTCCGTGGAGAACTTCTTGATCCCCTCCATCTTGCCCATCTGCGCGGGGGCCATGGCGCCGGACGCCTCGCCCGGCGCCGCGCCCTCGGCCGTGGCCACGCCCCCCTCACGGGCCGCGAGCGTACCTTCAATGGACGCCGAGGTGATCCTGGAGAAATCGTCGGTGAGTTGCTCAATCTTGACCTTCTCGAACTCGCGCGAGATGTCGATGAGCTGTGCCTTGAGCGGCCGGTTCTGCAGCATGGCCACGATGACGTGCCCCGTGCGCACCTTCAGTTCGTTGAACATCAGTGTCGAGTAAAGCCACGCCTCCTTGATCGTCTCCTCGAGTTGGGGCGAGAAGCCCTGGATTGAGGTCGCTCCGCGGGGCAGTTTGTCGAGCGAGACCTGGAGATCGGTCGCCAGGCGAGACGGATTGAGATTGAACGCCCGCACGATGTGCTGGACGTCGGAGTCCTGGAGCTGCATGATCTGGTTGATCCAATGCACCAGCTCGACGTAGGGGTTGCCGCGCAGTTTGCAGAACGTCGTTGCCGCCTCGATGGCCTTATAGGCCAGCGAATCGAGTTTCCCGAACAGCGCCGCCTTTTGAATATCCGCCATGTGTTTCTCCTTGGTTGTCCAGTGCCGAGTCTCAACCACTCAGCCGATTGTGTCACGCCACCTGTAGAACCAGGTTGTCCGCGTCTTCGGTAAAAGGTTTTGTGCTGATCCAACTCGTCCAGCCGAGTTGTCCGATGGTGCCGGGCCGCAGCCTGGGCACTTCCGCTTTCTTGAGAACCAATTGCACTTCAAATCCGAACTGGTCGCCGCAGTAGTTGCGGACCCAGTCGTGGAGCCGCTTGAGGCTGACGCCCCGCGGCAACAGGCGCTGATATTCAACGAGCGTCAGCGGCCCGATTCGAATCCGGAATTTGTGCTGGCACTCCCACACGCGCGAGCCGATGATCGCCGTGCGTCCGATGGAACCGGTCTCACGGGACTCGCCCAGGCGGAGCCTGTTCTCCACGGGCAACTCGATCCACTGGCCGATGAACTCAAACAGTTCCACGGGGACGCGGACGTAGTCGTTCAGGATCGCCACCAGACCCTCGGCATTCCGGGTCGGACAGGCCAGACGGCCACAGTAATGCAGCTTGGCCACATCCTGGATCGCATCGCGGTTCCGCAGTGGCGGCGTGCTGATACCGATGAGGCTGCCGAAGTAGGCCACGAATCGATCGTGCTCGCAGCGGTCGAATGACACCGCCTGCTGGTTGGTGCGCCACGCCCGGTAGAAGAGCGAGATCATGCGGTGGTTGAAGACGTCGAAGAACCTCGCGAGCGTGGGATCATTGGATTGCAGTTCGCGCCCGCGAATGTACTCGGTGAGATGCAGCGGCATCGGGCCATGCGGCCCCAGGAGACCCATGAAGGCGACAAACAGGCGATCCGGCGAATACTGGCCGGCCTGCTCGTAGCCGGTGACAGTGACCGGCTCGAACCGCAACGATGGTTTCTGGCAGAAGCGCACGGAGTCGTCGGCGACGCGGAGGGATTGCCCCACCCGCGGCTTGTCGATATTGACCGCTTCCAGGCGGCGCACCGCCTGGTAGAAATCAAACTCGAAGGCGCGCTTCAGCAGCGCCTCGATCAAAGAATATTTCTGCGTCCCGTCCGAGGCGGCCATCGCATTACCTCACCACGTTCCAGGGTTCTAACCACTGTCTCCGTGAACGAATTGATCGAGACATAACGGGAGAAGAACTGATCGAGCACCGCACCCAGCAGGAAGACTCCGGTGCCTTCGAACGATGATTCATCGAGCGTGACAATCACTCGCAGGCCACGGGCAAAGGCAATCGGCCCGGGCGTGCTGGCGCGCCGAATGGACTTCTCCGTGGAAACCTGCCGCAAGCCGTCAATCTGCTTGCGAATCGCGGGGTCCGTGACGTCCCCGTAGAGCTCCAGCAGGTCCCGCAGAGCCGCGGCGCCGTCCCCGCCGGCCGTGTCATTCAGCGACAGGTAGTTCAGCGTCAGATGGCT
>JBEKVL010001030.1:0-2429 GCA_049514055.1 Tepidisphaeraceae bacterium
GAGGTCGTCAATCTTTCCCGAGCCGGTGCGAACCTCGCCGTGGCGCTCCGCGGAATTCAGTCAACGCAGTTCGCGGACGGCATCGTGCTGATCGAAATCGGTGGCAACGACCTGATTTCCAATCCTCCCACGCCACCGGCCGAGTTCGAAGCGCGGTTGCATCAACTCCTCGAGCGCGCCACCACCGGCGGCGGCCCCGTCGCCATGTTTGAGTTACCCCTTCTCCCCGGCCAGATGGCCTATGGCCGTATTCAACGAAGCCTCGCACAACGTCACAAGGTCATCCTCATCCCACGCCGATACCTCGTCTCGATCCTGGCCACGCCGGGCGCAACATTGGACGGGATCCATCTTTCGGCGGAAGGTCACAAGCGGATGGCGGCGATGGTGTGGGAGTTGATCGGTGACTCATTCAGGTGAGACCGCGTCACGCCTGCGGCTCCCGCGAGTATTCCAGGATCGTCTTCGACTCCTCATCATCGATCACCTGCGTCAGCGCATCACACAGCCCCTGCATTTCCGCTTGCAGCTGCACCCCGAGCGACGCCAGTTGACGCTGGATCTTCGTTTTCAGCTCTCGCCGTGCCTGTTGCCGTCCATTTTCAAGAATCTCCTGAGTGATTTCCCCATCGGTATCCGGCAGCGGCGCCGGCAGTTTCAACTTGTCAACCTTCTGCAACTGCTGAAGCAGCCATTGCACATGGCTCGCCAGAATCCGTTCATCCTCGGCTTTCTGCGCTGCGATCTCCCGCTCATGCAGCACATACCGCTCCTGATTCTGCGACGAAATCGCCGCCAGCCGCCCGCGAATTGCCTCACCCGAACGCGGGGCCTTGCCCATCCCCGACGGCACGCTCAGATTCCGCGGAGGTGGATCGGCCGCCGGCTCGCTCACGACCACCGGCTCGGCCGGCACGCGCCGGGGCGACACGAGCGGAGGAACCACATCGCCCGCGTACCGGTGAAGCAGATACGCCAGGATCTCATACTTGATCGTCAAGAGCCACGCTGACTCATGTTCCGGCGTGGCGGCCAGCAACTCGCGCAGCTCCGCCAACCGCCTGCGCCAGTCCTCCAGCAATTCATGACGCACGGCCTTTGTCCGTGGTACGCTCGGAGCGCCGGGATTTCCCGTTGGCGGCATACGTGGCCTCCGCGAATGATATGCTCAGCCGCAGCGGCGGCAGCAAGCACAAACTCCGTGACTTCAACGAGAGGCCAGAGCAATTCCATGCGGCCGTTCGCCCGCGTTCGGAGTTCACGCTTCAGCGTGTCTTGATGCGACATCATCGACCAGACACACTGAAGCGTGAACTCCGAACAGGCTTCCGGCCGGTGTGTAAGCCAAATGCGGTCACCCTGCTGGTCGGCTGCATTGCGGTGCAGCCGGACATACGTGGACCACGCCGCACGGTACAATCCTCAGCCATGTGCGTACGAATTGCACTCCTCGCGTGTTGTTTCGTTCTAACCAACAGCCTCGTCTTCGCCGCCCGTGCCCAAGCCCCTTCTGGCACGGCGGGGATGAGTCTCCTCATGGCCAAAGAGGGCAAGCCGGCCATGCCGATCGTCCTTTCCACGCGCGCATCCGACGGCACCAAGGCCGTCGCCGCCGAACTGGCCGGGTATCTGCGGCAAATCACCGGCGCTGCCTTTGAGATCACGACCGGAGATGGATCGGCCGGGATCGTGCTGGGGACACTGACGGAGTTCCCGGACCCGAAGTTCCAGGAGCCGTTGAGCATCCGCGACGGATTCGACGGCAAGGAGGCCTACGTCATCCGCACCGAGCCGGGGCGGATGCGGCTTATCGGGGCCACCGACCTGGGCGTCTCACACACAGCGTTTCGTCTGTTGGAGAGTCTTGGGTGTCGGTGGTTCTTCCCCGGCCAGACGTGGGAAGTTGTGCCGCGGCGGCCGGAGTTGACCGTGGGCCTCAACGAAGCCAGCCGGCCGGCCATTCTCGCCCGGCGAATCTGGTACGGCTACGGCTTCTTCCCCGACGATTCAAGCAAGGCCGGTGCGGGCCGGGATGCCCGCTCGGCGGCCGACTATCGCGACTGGGCCAGGCACAACCGCATGGCCTCATCCTTCACCGTCAGCGCCGGCCACGCCTGGCAGTCGATCATTCTCCACAACCGCGCCGTCTTTGAGGCCCACCCCGAATACCTGGCGTTGGTGAAGGGCAAGCGCCAGGGCGAGCAATTGTGCGTGAGCAACCCGAAGGTGCGCGAACTCGCGATCGCCTATGCCCGGGAACAGTTGAGCAAGAACCCGGCCGCCGACATGGTGTCGATGGAATGCCCCGACGGCGACGGCCAGTGCGAATGCGACGAGTGCCGGAAACTGGGCAGCGTCTCCGACCGCGTCTTCGGCCTGGCCAATGACGTGGCCACAATGGTCGCCCGCGAGTTCCCCGGCAAGATGGT
>JBEKVL010001031.1:0-2420 GCA_049514055.1 Tepidisphaeraceae bacterium
CGGCCGCGCACGAGTCCAACCGGATCCACCTCCAGCATCAGCGCCGCCGTGCAGCGGTCTTCAGTGGCCTCGGGATAGAAAACGTGGACCTTGCCAAAGCCCAGTTCAAACACCTGAGCCCTGGCCGGGTTCTTGTAAAGCAGATACCCCAGATCCGTCGCCGGACGTGCGGTTGTCGTAATCGTCAACAGCATGTCCAATTCCTACCCGTTTGACCGGTATCCGTCAAATGCAGGTCCAGCGACATACGCACCGGAATCAACTATAAATTCCGGGTGATTGTAGACTGCATGCGCACGCACCGTTGCCATGCTGAGCGTATTCGCGAAGCATCTCGCCTTGGACTTCACGGCCAGATCCTTCGCGAGTACGCTCAGGATGACAGTTTGCGGACAGTATGTGCTTCACAGCGGAGTTACCCCCGGTACCTCACGCCGCCAGCGGCGTACTCGAACTGTGCGACGCCCGCCGCGTCAGGCCCGCCAGGTGCAGCCCATCCACGGCCACCCACACACGCCGGTTCACGTCCACCGCGTCCGGGCCGGCTTCTTCCAGCTTCTCCAGCGCCAGCTCGAACTCCAGCCGCCCGCAGCGAATCAGCCCAAGCTGATAGTCCAGCCGGCCGCGACGGCCGTCGAAGAACAGAGCCCGGCCAAATGCCGCCCGCGCCGCCTCGGTCTGCCCGACATCGGCCAGTGACAAGCCAACTTGCAGCCACGCCTCCGTCGAATTGCCGTCGATCCGCACGGCCTGTTGAAAGGCGGAGCGAGCCTGTTCCCGACGCCCCAGCATCAGTTGCAGCATGCCGCAGTGCAGCCGCACGTCATTCCACACCGGATGCCGCGCCAATGTTTGTAGCCCGCGGTCCAGCAAGTCCTCGATCCGCTCGTCGTGCAGATCCCCGCACTCCCGCGAATCTTCCTGGTCGCGTACGGCCGCCTGTTCCAGAAACGCAAGCTGCGCCACCAGCACCGCACTGTTTCGCCCGATCCGCCCGGCCGACGCCACAATCTCATCCCCCTGGTGTGCCCGCCCGGAATCGGCCAGCGCCATCGCCAGACCCACGTAAGTCTCCACGTTCAGTTCGTTGATGTCGATCGCCCGGCGGAAATGCTCGGCCGCCACATCCAGCCGCCCCATCCGCAACTCATGCCGCGCCAAGGCGATATGGCAATCGAGATACTCCGGATGCAGCGACAACGCCCGGCGATAATGCACCGTGGCCGCCTCGTCATCGCCACGCTGCGAGTACAGATTCCCCAGGCGCATCCGCAAATCCGGAAATTGCGGCTGCGATTTCACGAGCTTCTCGAGAATCGCGATCGCCCCTTCGCCCTCGCTTTGAATCAGATCCCACGCCGCCTCGGCCGGCAAATCCCACGAATCCGGCTCCAGACACAACGCCTGTTCATATTCCCACACGGCCTCTTCGTGCCGACCGGCCAGTTGCAGCAGATGCGCCAGGCATACCCGCGCCGTCTTGTCGGCCGGAGCCTGCTTCAGAATCGCCCGAAGGTGCAACGCCGCCTGCGAGAACTGCCCGTGCGCCAGATAGATCGCCACCAGCCGATGATGGGCGAACAACTCCGCCGGCGTCAGCCGCAGTGCCTCCGTATACCTCCGCACGGCCGACCGCCACGCCCCGGCCCGCTCGTGTTCCAGCCCGGCCGCACACCACAAGACCGCCCGCGGCGGCAATCGGTCCCACGCCGTGGCCGCATCCGCCAGTATCTGCCCGATATGCTCGGCCGCCCGATCGTGCCGCCCCAGCGCCTCCATCGCCATCGCCAGCACCAGCCGCAGCCGCCCATCATCCACGTGCTTACGCAACACCCCCGCCACCCGCTGCGCCGCCAGACTCGGCTCATCGAGCGCAAGATGCGAGCTGGCCAGTAGATACATCTCAGATAGTGTGATCTGCCCCAGCGTACACCGATCCGCCAGCCGCTGGTGCTCGGCATCTTCCAAGCTGGCGGGCTGGATGCACAACAGTTCACCGAGCCCGCAAGGCAATTCCCGACCTGACATCCGGCGATAGACGCTCATGGAATCTTCCTTGACGCGACCAAGTCAGACCCCAGATATGGGGGGCCCGACCCGTCGCTGCTACTATCGGCAAAACCGCGTGCGGAAGATCAGTGAAGTCCGATAACAACGCCCCATTTCGTAGTTCGCGTTTGGAGTCCCGTTCACCCATCGCCAAACCCGTCGCCAAGACCATGCACCGCTTCGTGTCTTCGTGTTTGACATTCGGGTGCAGCCAAGCCGCGCCGGGACATCCGTGAAATCCGTGGCTTGAACGCCTCTGCACATTCCTTCATGCACCTTCGTGGGCGAATATCCTCTCTGGCACCACCTCCCCCGTGACCGGAAAAACCAGAAAATTTCCCGCGACCCCTATTGACAAAAAACCTAACACG
>JBEKVL010001032.1:0-2420 GCA_049514055.1 Tepidisphaeraceae bacterium
GGATTCCATAGACCAGGATCATGCCGAGGATGCCCGTCCAGACGATTTTCCATCCGTAAAAGACACCGGGCTGCCGGCCCCGCGATGGTTTTCCGATCCCATGCATTTCCTGTTTCCTTTGGGAGACGATAGGCGTCTGCGCTTCGGGGGCCGCGCGACGATCCGGCCTCCGGTCCGGCCGGGGGGTGTCGTAAGAGCGGGGTGGAGTATCCAGCGCACCCCAGGTGAGGGTCAAGGGGAAAGACTGGTGACCAAGATCGGCGGCGGCCGGCGGGTGATGAGCCTGGAATTCGGGGGACACCATACTTCATTCTTGAATTGGAAGAGCGGGAGGATTAGGTTTTGACATGGTGCAGCTCGGACCTCCTCTCTTTCAACGGAGCCGAACGCCATGACGAGAAACTTTCACGGACATTTCCATCTGTTAGCGGCCGCCTCGACGCTTGCGTTGGTCATCTCGGGCGCGCTGGGCTGTGCGCACTCCAACATCCAGGCCCTACCCAATATGGGCCAACAGATTACGCCGCTGGCGCCCCAAGGGTCCCGGTTCGTACCGATGAATCCTGATCTGTCCGACAAGCCCGCCTGGCTGGCCGGGCAAGCGGTCACCACCGTGGTGAGTCCGGATCACAAGACCCTGCTGGTGCTGACGAGCGGGTACAACCGCGTCTTCAACAGCCCCACCCCCAGACCGTCCGGGCCGGACTCGGCTGAGTACGTGTTCATCTACGACATTTCGACGAGCACGCCGCTCAAGAAGCAAGTCGTGAAGATCCGCAATACCTACAACGGGATTGTTTTCGATCCATCCGGTAACGCGTTCTACGTGGCCGGCGGCGGCGATGACAATGTCCACATCATTACGCTGAGCGCCGACGGAACGTGGGGGGAGCCCGGACCTGCGCTTGCCTTGGGCCACACCAAAGGGGGCAATGGCCTTCCCGGGCAGTCTGACGCCGGACAAGGCGCGATAAACCTGCAAGTTGGCGTGAAGCCGTGCGCCGCCGGCGTGGCGATTTCGACTGATGGCAAGACGCTGGTGGTGGCGAATTACTACAACGACTCGATCACGGTATTCAACGGAGGCCTGGGCAAGTGGGCGACAGGAAGGGAACTCGATCTGCGCCCTGGAAAGATCAACGCCTCGCAGGCGGGCACGCCGGGTGGCGAGTATCCGTTTTGGGTGGTGGTGAAGGGGAACGGATCGAGCGCGACAGCGTATATATCAAGCATTCGCGACCGCGAGATCGTCGTCGTAAATCTGAACGGGGCGCCGGTGGTCACGGCCCGGATCCGAGTGAAAGGCCAACCGAACAAGATGACGCTGAACGCGGCCCAGTCGCTCCTGTATGTCGTCGAAGACCAGTCGGATACGATAGACGTGATCGACACCACGAAGGACGCGACAATCGAAACCATCCCGGTCATCGCCCCCGCGTCCGTCATGCCCGATTCGCTGGCGCAATATACGGGGGCGAACTCCAATAGCGTGACGCTCTCGCCGGATGAGAAGCGACTCTACGTGACGAATGGCAATCTGAATTGCATCGCGGTAGTGGCGCTGGGCGGAACGAATAGCGGCGACCGGGTCGTTGGTCTCATTCCGACCGGTTGGTACCCGAACTCCGTGAGCTTCAGCGGCGATGGCAACTGGGTGTATGTGGTCAATGGGAAGTCGCCGACGGGCCCGAATCCCGAATGGTGTTATGGCTACGGCCCGGCGACGCACACAAATTGCTATCCAGCGAATGAGTATAATCCCCAGTTGACCAAGGCCGGCCTCCAGAGCTTCCCGCGCCCCAGCACGGCCCAGCTCGCGTCGCTAACGGCGCAGGTCGCCACGAACAACCGATTCTCTCACACCGAGAGCGCGAGCGACGCCGCGGTCATGGCGGCCGTGCGTCACGGCGTCCAGCACGTTATCTTCATCATCAAGGAAAACCGGACGTACGACCAGATTCTTGGTGACCTGGAAATCGGCAATGGCGATCCTCACTTGGCCCAGTTTGGCGAGATGTACACGCCGAATCAGCATAACCTGGCGCGGCACTTCGTCACGCTCGACAACTTCCTTGACACCGCCGAAACCAGCAATGACGGCTGGCCGTGGACCACTTCGGCACGCGCCCCCGACGTGATAGAACGCCAATTCCCGGTGGCCTACGCGGGACGCGGCCTTAGCTTGGATTCCGAGGGGGTGAATCGCAGTGTGAACGTTGCCTATCCGACCCTCGCCGAGCGCCGGGCCGCCAATCCCCTGACCCCGGACGATCCGGATCTGCTGCCGGGCCAGACCGACGTGGCTGCGCCGGATGGACCGGATAATGAAGTGAATACCGGCTATGTGTGGGACTCCGCGCTGCGGGAGAATCTTACGGTTCGCAACTATGGTTTCTTTGTGGACACGACCCGCTATGCAT
>JBEKVL010001033.1:0-2406 GCA_049514055.1 Tepidisphaeraceae bacterium
GCTGGCCGAGCAGGACATGGCCAACTCGTCGCTGCTGAAGGAGATGATGGAGGTCTACTCGGAAGTGACGATGGCCAAGGATGCGCTGAAGAAGGACGCCGTCGAGATGGCGATACCGGCCGAGGAAATGGGGCTGGAGAAGGCCAAGGAGATCGAGTCGAACCTGGAGAAATGGCTCATGAACGAGCCCGACCGGCAGAAGTGGAACCAGGAGGATCCGATCGGCAAGACCGACCTGCCGATGCCCGAGTTGCCCAAGGAACTCGAGGATATGGTCGGCGAGCTGATGGAGCAGCAGGAGGATCTGTTCGACGAGATGGAGGACACGGCCGCCAACTGGGCGGATTCGATGGACAAGGGCGCCGGCTGGGACGCGGCCGACGGCCCGATCGCCAACATGACTGCCAAGGGCGTGACAGGTAATCAGCTTCCCAACAACAACGAGATGAACGGCCGGTCGGGCGAGGGCCGGCAGGGCAAATCGTCGGGCGAAATGGTCGAGGAGACGACCGTGGGCAAGGGCGGCCGCAACACGCCGACGCGGCTGGATCCGACACCATTCCAGCAGGGCCAGGTGAAGGATGAGAGCAAGGATCCGACCGGCGGCGCCACCGGCGGCGGCAAGATCGGTGGCCAGGCCGGCCAGGGCCTGACCGGCCCGGTGCCACCGAAAGATCTATCGGACAAGATGGAGCGGTTGAAGGGCAAGCAGGCCGAGTTGCGCAACAAGATGGAGAAGGTGCAACTCGACCGCAAGGCCGCTCCGTACGACAATTTCAAGCTGATGGAAGCGATCGCGAATATGCGGCGGCTGGAGTCGGACATCACCTCGAATCGCTACAACAACGCACTGCGGCGAAAGGACATCGTGCTGGACAAGATGGCCGAGTCGCGGATGATGCTGGCCGGGCAGGTCCATCTACAGAAGGACAGCAGCCCGCAACTATCGCGGAAGATGGAAGACGAGATCAACGACATCACCAACGGCCAGTTGCCGCCGGCGTGGTCGGAGGCACTGAAGGAATATTATAAGAAGCTGTCGCAGTAGGTGCGCCCATTCGGAATACCGCCTTCAGGCGGTCGGAACAACAATACAAGACCGGCTGAAGCCGGTATCGCGATCGACCGGCGGAATCAACCGCCTGCGGTGGCGTCTTTGTGTGTGAAGCGGATATCCAAGCCGAAATAAGGATTCTGTACGGAGACAAAGCGCCGGAAATTCGCAATTGCTGCCGGAACTGGGCTCATCGCATCGTTGCCCCCGGACAACCAGACGGTATGATGCGGATCGCTTGATGGAGTTTGAACAACATCGGGAGGTTACACCTATGGTCCGCCGCGCCGTCCATACTCGGCCCATTTGCGCCGCCGTCCAGTCGCTCGTCGAGAGGCTGGAAGATCGCCAGCTCCTCTCATCCGGCCAGCTCCTGCCGTCTTACGGCCATGCGGGCACACTCGTTCTGGCCGACAATCTTGTCGACCGGGGCGCGACCGTCTGCACGACCCTCGGCGATTCCGTCTTCGTCGCCATGGACAACGAGGTCACCAAGCTGACGCCCACCGGACAGCCCGACAACACCTTCGGCATCGGCGGCGTCTTCACGCTGCCGGTCGGAACGGTCGGCTTCATAAGCGCAGTGGCCGCCCAGCCCGATGGCAAGCTTCTGCTGACCCTCCGCAACGACCCCAGCACCGACGCCGAGATCATGCGCCTGATGCCCAACGGCCAGCCCGACTCCACCTGGGGCAACCACGGCATTATCATCTTCGACTTCACCCTCCTGTTGGGACAGGCACAGAACACTGTCACGTCGGTCGCCTCCAGCGTGCTCGTGCAACCCGACGGCAAAGTCCTCGTCGGCGGGATGGAGTTCGCCCAGGGCGATGCCGCCTCCAGCATGGCACTCGCCCGCTTCAACAGCGACGGCACGCTTGATGCCGGCTTCGGTGACAATGGCACCGCCCTGCTCCTGCCGGCGAACTACACGCAGAATATCGTCAACACGATGCGCCTTCAGAGCGATGGCGAGATCGCCGTGCTCTCCGCGGCCGCAATCGCCGACGGCAACGGCGGCCAACTCGTGAACTTCGTCCTCTCGCGCTTCTCCACCGACGGGATCGTTGACGACACCTTCGGCGGCGGCAATGGCCTGGTCGAAGGCCCGAGCGACACCATCCACAACCTCCTCCCGGTCGGACTGGAAATCGACTCCCTCGGCCGGTTTATCGTCGCGGCCAACCAGTACGCCGACCCCGCCCCGGCACCCACGCCCGTCGGCGGCTTCCTCCTCAGATACGCCACTGACGGAACCCAGGACACGCTCTTCGGCGTCTTCGGCAACAATGGCATCGTCACCCTGCCGGCCGGGCTTTCCACCGCGGGAATTTCCGCCCTGGCGGTTGCCA
>JBEKVL010001034.1:0-2402 GCA_049514055.1 Tepidisphaeraceae bacterium
CGGCGTTCACCGTGGCGCGGAGCCGGCCTTCGAGCCTGTCGCCCACCAGCCGCAGCTCGGCGGGATCCACGTCGTGGTAGGTGTGGTTCCAACCGCCGCTGTAGGCAATGCCGGGCTGGAACCGCCCGTCGAGGCGAGGAAGGAACACATGGAGTTGGTGGGCGGCGGCGACTGCCCCGTGCAACTCGATGTAGTAGACGGCCCGGTCCTCCGGCTGGGCGGCCATCGGTTCGAGAGTGCCGCGGAACGGTCCGCCGGGCGCCTCCTTGCCGCCGATGCACTTCGTGAAAACGCCGCCGATCTGCGGGCCGACCACGCGGCCGTCGAACGCGAAGACGTAGGTCGCGTCCTGGCCCGCCTTCTGCTCCTGCGTGGGGCGGACGGTGATCGAGCCGGCCAGCCGCTTTCCGTCGAAAACCAGGTTGTTCTCCGTGATCGCCGATTCGAAGTAGTTGATCTGGGCCCGTCGGCCCCAGCCGTAGATCAAGGACTGCACCAGCTTGCCGTCCTTGAAGAAGAGCCGCGGATAGACGCGATCGCCCCAGGACTTCGCGCCCAAGACGCCCGTTCCGCTGCCGTTCTCCATCTGAAGATCGACGACCCAGTAGCCGGCCAGGTCGGGCGCTGGGGCCAGTGTGCCGGAGATCGCACCGGAGGACTTCTCCGCGGGCGACTTCTCACCGTCCGCGCTGCACGACCCGTCGAACGTGCCGGTGATCGCGGTCCCGTTGAGCGTCGCATCGATCCCGTAAACGCACGCCCTCGGCTTGCCGTCGGCGGGCCAATAGCCGTCGAAAACCAACGCGACCTTGACCTGTCCACGGATCCGGTTGCCCTCCAACACCAACTGCGTGGCATCGGCGACGTGGTTCGTATTGCTCCGTCCGGGGCACGTCGCAAGGGCGGTGGCGAACTTTCCGTTCTCGGCCCGCAGGTAAACGTGCATCGTCCGCGCGCCCGGCAGTGCCTTCTCCAGCACGAGTTCATGGACCGCATTGGCCGGGTCGAGGTTTGCGGGGGCCGCCAAAACACCGCTGGCACACACGGCAACAACGGCGACGGCAATCGGGCAGTAAACACTTCGCATGGTTTGAATCTCCTATTGTGGCAGCCCGTCTTTGGGGCTTAACCTGGTGGATGGAGCCGTGGGACTGGTTGGGGATAGAGGCGCGTCCAGATGTTTCATGCCTGAATCATCGGCTGGAGAGTAAATGAAACCAACTACGGTTTCTTGACCGATCCGCTATTCTGATTACCTCCGGCAACGACGGGTTCCGCCTGGCCCCCTTCCGGATAAGCATTGGTGATCACCTCGAATTCGATATCCGTGTTGGCGGCCTCGGTCAGCCCCAGTTGACTGCCCTTACAGTGAAAGTTGCCCCTTATCTGCAAGGAATTTCTCGGTTCCGGCGATTTGAAACTGGGATCGCGGTCTCGACGGGGAGTCCACCAGCGCGTTACTTGCACGGGAAGAATACGGATCGTTCCGGACAGGGCAACCTTCTTCTCGTCGATGGTCACCTCGGCCGCCATCTCGGACACTCGCGACGGACCATCCTGACGCCAGGTTTGATGACCGGACAACAACACCGTCACCTTTGGCGCGGTCGGTTTTTCTCCCGGTTTCGTGCCGATGATCGTACGACTCGGTTCATTTCCCGCGGGCATCAGTCTGGTGGCCTCGATCGTCGCGTTCAGATGCAGTTTCCCGCCATCCCAGGTCAGTTCGCCCCCGGTGCCGGCCTTGGCCAGGAAAATACCGGGCCAGCGTTGATTCGCGGCGTCCCGGAAAATCAGCGCGGCATTCTGAAACGGCGGATGTTCGCCATCCATGATGTATCGGGGTAATTGCGCGGGCCACGGTTGTGGAATTGGTTCCACGAAAGTTCCCGCTGACGGTTTCGCGACCGGTTGTTTCGGCAACGCTTCACCCTCCAAGACCACATAATACCCGTCGGATTCTCCACCGCCAAACAGCGGCTGCAGTGCATTCCCACTGCAAGCGGGCGTGGTTTCCTTGGTGGCGCTGCTGCAAACGAGTACCCACAACCTTCCCTTGATGACTCGACTTCTAATCCGCGCAAAGCTGCTCTCTCCACAGGTATTGCGACCGGCCCGCATGGTCTTGAAACTCCCGGTTCCGGGGAGCCAGGTCGAAAATCGGAGTTCATCCATGCCAGGCCCGAAAACGGCGAGATACCTGTCCCCTTGTGGACCAGCGGCCAGACAGCCTTCGGTCTGGATCAGGCCATTCTCCATCCGACCATACATGATCACGCTGTCATCGCCTCCAACCATAAGATCCGTGATCCGGGTCTTGGTGACCGTGTCCTTGACCGGATCGAACCCGGCCCAATCGGTGGCGCCCGTCACTTCCTTGCTCTGCCAGTCGAGTCGCACCA
>JBEKVL010001035.1:0-2399 GCA_049514055.1 Tepidisphaeraceae bacterium
CGAACACTTCCTGGTTCAGATCGGTGGTGCGCACCAGCAGGAACATGGCGGCCAGGACGCAGTTCTTGCCGACGTTGCCGGTGGTGGTGTTGAACGGATTGGAGTTCATGCCGATCTTGGCGCCACCGGTGAAGAAGGTGGTGTCGGTGGTGGCGTTGCCACCGCTGGTCGAGGTCGTGGGATCGTAATAGGTCCTCGGGTACATCTTGTTGTCGTTGGAGTAGAGCTGAAGGGCCTGGCCGATCTGGCGCAGGTTCGAGGCGCACTTGACGCGGTTGGCACGTTCCTTGGCGGCGTTCAGGGCCGGCAGGAGGATCGAGATAAGCAGGGCAATGATGCCGATCACGACGAGCAGCTCGACCAGAGTGAAACCCCGGGAGCGACGGACAGTACGGTGCGTCATATAGACGCTCCTTTCATAATGCGTCGCGGCGTGAGGAGGTCGAGCGCAATCGCCGTAAAGCAGGTATGGAGTAGATGATTGCTGTCAAGCGCCAACCCGGAGGCCGGGCGCCGTGCGTCGATGCGTTCTCCACTTTTCCGCGACAGACCTTGTCGGCCCCGGTGAACATCACCGGGGCGCTCTTTGCCGCGCCGGCAATACCGCCGGCACAACTGTGGCAGACAGCCACTGTGCCGAAAGTCAGATTACGGTTCAAGTATCGTGCGGTCTTTTTGCAGCAAAACGGGTCAGGCAGCAAAACGGGTCAGGGACGAATATTAAATTGACCCAATCGGTTCGTCATGGCGGCGTTCGCAAACTCTCATCGCGCGGCGACAAACGAGTTATGACAATGAAAGACGAATCGTGGATTATTCGTCACCGTAATCCGCGCCGAGTTTCCGTTCGGCTCGTTCCGGACCAGCGATCGGCGTGGCGTTCCAGGATTCGGGGTTTGGGGCCAGACCCGTCCGCCACCAATCCAACCTCCCGATTCCGTTCATTCATTAATCAGTCATGTTGGCGATAATGTTCGATCTCGATTTCCTCACCAGAAAGACTGGACACCGACTCAATTCACCGGGCCTGTTGACTGTTGGCGGCCCCAGAAGCGGATTGCGGGGGGCGTGACCATTTTTCCGGGCACTTCATCTTAACCACCAACCGTCATCCCGAGGGACACCGTCTGCGTTGCTCCAGAACCCCGGTACTCAGAATCGACGACGGCCAGACCGGGAGGTGCGAGGCCGTTCAGCCGCGCACAGTCCCACGGCCACATGCAGCAGCACGCACGGCCAGACCGCTCGCGGCAGCTCGTAGGGAATGTCATCGCCGATGTTGGTCAGCTCATACGCCAGCCGGTATTGGGCCCACGGGACTGGAAACGCGCGGATCAGCCGCCCGTTCAGAGCGAACGCCGGATGCATCGCGACCAGCCGTGCCACGGTCTTCTCGCCGGCCGGGCCGCTCAGCCACGGGGCCATCCAGATCGGCCAACTGAGCCACAGCACACCGGCCACAACAGTCACGGCCGCCGCCATGGTCCCACATTCCCGTCCCTTCGTCGCCTGGGCTGCCAGCATCCGAAGCAAGCAGGTCAAGCCCCCGATCCCACCGCCGTATGCCAGCAGCACGAACGAGGCCAGTATCCACTCGCCCGCTTGCAGGAGATCCCGGTTGACCAGTTGCAGCCAGGCGGCCGCCAGCGGGACCGTAAAACAGACGACGGCCAGGAGGCGGTCGAGCCATCGGTGCTGCGCCGCCACGAGGCCCGGCATCATCGCGGTGGACGCGGCCAGTCCGCCCAGAAGCGTGCCCAGCGACGGCGGAACGGCGGCGATGACCGCCATGCCGCCACCCAGCCCCAGCAGTGCGGGAACCAGTGCCGCCCACAGCCATGGCCGCGGGCTTGCTTCGTGGGCGGTGGGGGCGATGGCGGTCGTCATGTCAGTGTCCCCCGGCATGGGCGTCGGCCGGCTCGATCAGCAGCCAGACCTTGGTATCGCGTTTCGGCGCCAGGTCCGGGTTGGATACCCATTCCAGCGATTCGTTGCGGCTGCTGCGGACCATCGGCACATCCAGCACGGCGTGCGGGAAATTGACCACGCTGATGGTTTCGCCCGAGACATCCGCCAGATAGTCTCCCTGTTCGGTGAACCGCGAACCCGCGAACACCCACGGGGTGTCGGCCATCTCCGCGCGGGTCTTCTGGTTGCGCATCAGCCGCGTGGCCGGGAAACTGACTGTCTTCCCATCCCGCTCGAACGTGCAACTCAACTTGACCGGCGAACCTTCCGGCGGCAGCATGCGGTTGGCCTGTTCATCGAAACGGGCCGGCTTGCCGGGCTTGACGCCGATCATCAGCAGCGCCAGGTGGACGTGGGACGGTTTGGCCCGGCTGCGCAGGAGCGACTCATACTCCTTGGTCCCGGTCAGACAGAGAAGGAACTCCAGCGGC
>JBEKVL010001036.1:0-2397 GCA_049514055.1 Tepidisphaeraceae bacterium
ACCCGCGGGCGGACCCAAAACGCCAGAGGCGGCCGGACCAGCGTGTACAAAGTGTTGCAGCAACACCGCGCCCAGCGACGCGGCCGGCACGCCCGGGCTCGTCCAAGTCGTTGAAAGCGGTGACCCTGGACAAGCCGATTGCCCAGATCGAGTCCGACCGCAATCCGCCGGTATTGCGGAACATGGCGGAATTCCTCCGGCAGGATTGAACCCCGCGCGGGGTCTGGATCGTTGGAAGATGCGGACCAGACTCGGTGTGACGAGAGATAGCCTGAATGAATGAGCGTTTCATGAGCTTGGTTCGTCCGCAGTTGGCCGCCGTGTTGCGGACGGCGCGGTTTCTGGTGCGGAGTCCGCACGAGGCGGATGACCTGGCGCAGGAGACGCTGCTGCGGGCGCTGCGTGCTTTCGACCAGTATCGCGAAGGCACGAACATCAAGTCCTGGCTGATGGCGATTCTGCGGAACCTGCGGATCGACCGCCTGCGGGCGGCCGGAGTGCGAGCCGGGCCGGTCAGCCTGGAAGACCTTGAGCAGGAGCCTGTGGCTCCGGCAGCCGTCGCGGAATTGGGAGATCTGGCGAAGCGGGAGCCCGAATCGGTGATGGCCGGCTTCTCAGATCAGCAAGTGATTTTGGCTTTGAAGGAACTGCCCGAGGAAATCCGCTGGACGCTCCTGCTGGTGGACGTCGAGCAGTTGGACCTGAAGGACGCGGCCGAGGTGCTTGAGGTGCCCGTCGGGACGGTGAAGTCCCGCTCGCATCGCGGCCGAACAATGTTGCGGGACAGGCTCCTGCCGCTGGCCCGCGAGTTTGGATTTGTGAAACGGACGAATGCGTGAACGGAAAGACCCATGAGCGATCCGAACAATGATAATCTCTCTGATCGCTGGGATGCGGCCGTGTCCAACCGGCTGGGAAGACTCGGCGGCACGCCGGTCGATACGAGCGGTCTCGAGTCTCTCCTGCGCAGGCAGATCGGAGGCGCGCGGTTGCGGTTTCGACTCTGGATGCGCCCGATGCGAATCGCCGCCAGCCTGCTGCTGGCCATCGGCGTGGTCGCGGCGGTGTTGCTGTGGCTGGATCGCGGCTCGCATGCATCGGCCAGTGAAATGGCCCAATGGCACTACGATCTGGTGTCCGGGAAAACGGACGTGGCCAAGGTCGGTTCCATCGACGCCGCCAACGAGGTTCTTTCCGCAACTGTATCCGGTGGTCCCGGCCTACCAGGCGTCCCGGCCGATCATATCTGCGCGTGCTGCGTCAAGAACGTCAAAGACGCCAAGGTCGCCTGTGTCCTCATGAAATCGGACGATGCCTATATCACGATGGCTGTGGCGGATGCCGCCGCGGTGAAAATGCCGCACGGCCAGGTTGTCGTGAAGGACGGCCTGACGTTCCATATGCAAACCGTGGGGAAGGTCCATATGGTCACGCTGCAGCGTGCCGGCCGCCATATCTGCCTGATGAGTGAACTCCCCGTTGAAAGACTGGTTGAATTGGGGTGCAAACTCAGGTTCTAACTAGCCCGGATTCCCACAGCCCCGGTCGCTGCTAACGGAATCGACTCATCTGTATCCTGTATAGTCCACGTCTGTGGCCTCTGGGTACGTTAGCGGATTGCTGGACTCCACGGCGGGTCAGCCGAAGACCAGGCGCAGCCGCTTGTTGCCCAGCCAGGGAACCGCCACGTCGGTCTGGTCAAAGCCGGCGGCCAGCAGCAGCGGGTTATGGGCGCGCTTCTGGAAGCGCACGTCGATGAACCGCTCCCCGATGCTCACCGCCGCGGTGGCGTCGACGAAGTCCTCGAAGAGGCCGCGCGACTTGCTCCGCTCGTAACCATGGCCGATGCGGGCCGCCAGAAGACGGTAGAGGCCGCTGGCCAGCACCGTCAGTTGCAGATCCAGGTCGACCTTCATGGCCACGGCCGAGCTGAGGGCGTCCATGTGGAAGAAGTCGATGCCGTCCGCAATGGTGTTCAACGATTTGACCAAGGGCTTTGCGTGGGCGAAGGCGTGAAACCTTGCTCCGAGAGCCGGATGCGGGAACCGCACGATGTTGACGCGCCGGGGGGCTTTGGGTACATTTCGCCCCCTCAAATTCTCAAATTCCGGGTATTCGTGATGCCCACAACCCGGATTCGGCCCCATCGTCTAGAGGCCCAGGACATCGCCCTTTCACGGCGGTAACAGGGGTTCAAATCCCCTTGGGGTCATAAAAACCCGCGTTTTTCGCGGGTTTTTTCATGGTCAGAAATGAATTAAATACAGAATAAAATGGCGTGGTTCAAATCGAGGCGGTTCTGGGTGACAGAGTGTAGCCGATCGCCGTGACGGCGGGAGACGTCGCAAGCCAAGACTGGGATGGGTTGGGAGCGGACCTCAGTTCTGCGAGAACCGC
>JBEKVL010001037.1:0-2396 GCA_049514055.1 Tepidisphaeraceae bacterium
GCCGGCGAGCAAGGAGTGATCTCTCAAAGGTTCGGCCAGAAGTTTTGTAGATGGATCGAACGTATCGCACAGAAAATGGAGGGTGACCGAATGAGAAAGTTCTTGATGGCGGTGGCTATCGGTGGGCTCGTGCTTCTGCTGGCGGCCCCCGCGATGGCGCTGGATTTCAAGTTTGGCGCGGAGTATCGGGTCCGCTTCTACGACTACGCCAACACCGGGTTCGATTCAAGTAGCACATTGAACAACGCGTCAGGAGGCAACGCAGGGTCTGGCACCCACCAAAACAACCGTGGCGTCCAGAATCGTATTCGCCCGCGCTTCGACGCAAGCGACGACAACGGAAACATCCAGGCGACCATCCGGTTCGAGACCGGCGACACCAACTGGGGTACGGGCGGTGGCGCCGGCGTCGATAGCTGGGGCACGAACTACGGGAACACGAAGCCCCCAGCGACGAGCAACCGGACCGGTAACGGTGCCGGCGGCTCGATCGGCGCCGACGGCGTCAGCCTCGAGGTCAAGTGGGGATTCTTGGACTTCGCCATCCCGAATGTCCCCCTGCGTGTCCGTGCCGGCATCCAGCCGTGGTATTTGCCCAAGGGCCTCGTGATCGACGACGACGTCGCCGGCCTCCGGGCCTACGGGAACTCCGGCAACCTGAACTACGAAGCCTTCTGGTGGCGGACTCAGGGGACCCCGTTATCGAACACTGCCGCTGCGGGCACGATCGGCCAGCCCGCATTTGACGCCAGCAAGAGCGACACCTTCGATATCTACGGGTTGAAGGTCGGCTACAACTTCGGCGACTTCCTGAATGCCAGCGCCTGGTACTTCTTCGGGGCCAACGACGTGAACTGCACGAATGATGGCGTCGTGACGGGGTACCAGATCATCGTCGGTCCTTGCAACACCGGCATCCCCGTCAACCGGAACCAGAACTGGGTCGGCGTTGACTTGATCGGTAAGGTGGGGACCGTCGATTACGACCTCGACTTCGCCTATGGCAATGCCATTGGCGGTAACCTCGGCTCCTTCACCCTTGGGTCCGTCAACGTAGCAAACGCAGCCTCAAACACGCTTTCGCCGATCAGAGTCGCGGGATTTGCGATTGACGGCGGCGTGCACATCCCGATCGGCACGGTGAAGTTGAACCTCTTGGCCACCTACGCCACTGGCGACAAGGGGAACAACAACGGCAGCAGCAGCAGTGCCTACCCCTATGGCATCAGCCCGAGCTGGAGCGGCGCGGGCGGCCAGTACGAGCTGATCGGTGAAGGCGGCGCCTTCGACGTGATCAGCATGACCCAGCACAGCCCGTCCGGCCTCTATATGCTGGGCGCCACGCTCGAGTACGTGCCGGTGAAGGCCCTCTGGCTGAAGGCGGCCTATGGGTTCATTGGCTTCAGCGAGAAATATGGGAACTGCGGCTGGGCGTTCATGAACCCCACGACGATGGCTGGAACCGTCACGCAGACCCCCGGTACCACCTGCTTCGGCCCGGTGTACATCGGCAAGCCGACCGACAGCATGGTCGGCAAGTCGTGGCTGGGCAATGAGTTGCACTTCCGGGCCGACTACACGATGTGGACCGGCTTCAAGATCCAGGCCATGGCTGGCTGGCTGTTCCCGTCCGCGGGCGACATCGCCGGCAAGTACATCCTGCAGTTCCTGTACAACTTCTAGTCGTTCCCTTGTTTGACCTGAAGGCCCCAGGGGAGCAATCCCCTGGGGCCTTCTTGTTGGAATGGTTCAGCTCTTCACGGGGCACATGACCGAACGGGATGCAACATCGAAACGGGATGCGACGCGGACCCGATGGCGGATCGGTCTCGCGATCGGTCTGTTGCTCTTGCCCGGCCTGATCCTGGCGGACCGGGGCCTGCTGCCACTGATTCGCCTCGACACGCTGCCGTGGCTCGTGTGGCTGATGCAGTGGACGACCTGGCTGGGTTACGGACCGGTGGATGTCGGCATTTCGCTGGCCGTCGGCCTGGTCGGATGGTGGCGGGGCCGTAGGGAGCTTCCTCGACGTGCGGTCCTGGGAGGACTGGCCGTGGCGGTCGCCGGCATCCTGGACCAGGTGGTGAAGAACCTGACCTGCCGTGCCCGTCCCGGCGCGGAGGGGGCGGGGGCGTTTCTGTCGGGCTTCCCCTGTTTCCCGGCGCCGTATGAGCTGGCCTCGTTCCCGTCGGGCCATGCCACCACGGCGTTCGCGCTGGCAACCCTGCTATCACTCTGGTATCCGCGCTGGTCGGGAGGGTTTCTCGCCTTGGCGGCGGTCGTCGGCTGGTCGCGCGTCGTACTCGGTTCCCACTTCCCCTCGGACGTCCTGGCGGGGGCGGTGCTGGGCTGTACGGTGGTTCTGGGATTGTCGCGCGTGTGGGACTTGAGACTGA
>JBEKVL010001038.1:0-2394 GCA_049514055.1 Tepidisphaeraceae bacterium
GCCGCCGTCATTGATGGCGGCGAGCGTGCGCCCGAGGAAGGACTTGCGGCTCACCCCGGCCAGCAGCGGACGTCCGAGAGTGAGCAGTTCGGCCTGGCGGGCAAGCAGGCTGTAGTTCTCATCGAAGCGCTTGCCGAATCCGTAGCCGGGATCGAGAACAACGGCTTCCGGAGGAATGCCAGCCGCCCTTGCCGCAGCCAGGCTCGCTGAAAGCCCTGCATGCACCGTTGCGAGCAGCGTATCGGGGTCGAGTTGCGGTTGTGTGCGCCACTCTTTGGGAAGGCCGCGCGTGTGCATCAGCACCACGCCTGCACCAAACTCCGCGCAAACGGTCGCCATTGCCGCATCCCATGCGAGCCCGCTCACATCGTTGACGATTTCAGCACCGGCTTCGAGCGCGGCGCGGGCCGTGGCGGCCTTGTAGGTGTCCACGGAGACAATCGCATCTGGGCGTTCTTGGAGAATCCCTTTGAGAACCGGCAGCAGGCGTGCCTGTTCTTCTTCGGCGCTGACGCTTAGTATTTGCGGAGAATCGGCGCCACCACCTGCGCGCGAACCGGGCCGGGTGCTTTCCGCGCCCAGATCGATCAGGTCCGCCCCGTCCTCGAGGAGCATCAGAGCGTGGGCCACCGCCGTTTCCGGCTCGAGGAAGAGCCCGCCGTCGCTGAAGGAGTCAGGCGTGATGTTGACCACGCCCATGACCAGCGTTCGCGCGCCCAACGAGAGCTTGCGCGTGCGCAGGCGCCAGGTTGCGATATTCCTCTTGGATCCCATCATCTTTGCTTGCCGGTCCTTATCTGGCAACGAAAAAGAAGATTCAACGGCACAGTGTCCGGGACCTGCCGGCGAGTCTCTTCATTCAATGTTACGTCGCGCCGTACGCCACGGCCTGCTCGGCTCCTGCTACACTCCGGGCATGAAGATTTTGATGCGCATTCTTGCGGTTGTTCTGGCTTGGTTTCTTGCGGCCCCCGCGGGGCTGCCGGCGCAGACGCGGCAACCTCCAGCGCAGGCCGAGTCGAGTGCCGGGTCGAGGTCCGGATCTCGCTCTGTCGTCGCCAGGGGGCCGCTCAGCGAGCGCATTGAGGCCATCCTGGCCGATCCAAAGCTGAGCCATGCGGAGTTCGGCATCAGCGTCAGCACGCTAGACGGCCAGCGGTTGTACGGGCTGAACCAGGACAGGCTTTTTATTCCCGCATCGAACGCCAAGCTCACCACCACGGCCGCAGCCTACGCATTGCTGCCGGTAGACACGCTCACCTGGACCACCAGCGTAGTCGCCGGCGGCGAAGTGGACTCCTCAGGTGCGTTGCATGGCAACCTGATCATCCTGGGTGTAGGCGACCCGACGATCAGCACCAGGCAATATCCCTACCAGGAGCCGGGGACAGCAGCGGTCGCATCCAGTCCAACGGAACCTGCCGCGAATCCCGCCGAGGCTACCGCCCCCGCGGCGCCCCCTAACCCCATGGCCCCTTTGGACCTGCTGGCCCAGCAGGTGGAGCAGTCCGGTGTACGCAGCGTGGACGGCGACGTGGTGGGCGATGACAGCTTTTTTCTCGATGAACGCTATGGCGAGGGCTGGGGCTGGAACGATCTTCAGTGGGACTATGGAGCGCCCGTCTCCGCGCTCACATTCAACGACAACGCAGCCAAGCTGACTATTCGGGCAGACGCATCGGCGCCCGGAGCCACCGTGGCCTAGTGGACACCGGACCTGGACTACTACGCCGTGGACAATAGCATGACGCCCGCGCCCACAGGGGAGACCCCGGCTCCCGGTATCCAGCGCCTTCCCGGCTCCATGATGGTGCGCGCGTGGGGGACGGTTGGCAGCAATGGGCTGCACGTATCCATGGCGATCGAAGACCCAGCGGAATATATGGCGGCGGCGTTCAAAGAAGCGCTGCGCGCCCGCGGGATCCTTGTGTCGGGCTCGGCAATCTCTCGGCACGAGGTGAGCAACGGAACCGGCCAGTTTTTCGATCAGCGGGAACAGCTGGTGCAGTTAACGCGCTCCGATCTGGCCCGCGTAATGGCGCCGGTGGCCGAACGCAAGGCCCTGGCCATGCACTTCTCGGTACCTGTGGCCGAGGACATCGCGGTTATCAACAAGACCAGCCAGAATCTGCACGCAGAACTGCTGCTGCGGCTGCTGGGCAAGGTCTTTGGCACCGCGGGCAGTTTCGAAGAGGGAGCACGCGTGGTGCGCCAGTTTCTGGTCAATGCCGGCGTGGACGATAGCGACTTCTTTCTTTACGACGGCTCAGGGATGAGCCCCGAGGATCGAATCGCGCCGCGAGCCTTTACCGGGTTGCTGATCTACGCATCGAAGCAGCCGTGGGGTCAGTCCTGGCGCGCGACGCTGCCGGTAGCGGGGGTAGACGGCACTCT
>JBEKVL010001039.1:0-2995 GCA_049514055.1 Tepidisphaeraceae bacterium
AAACGGCCCCAGGGTTGGCCCCGAGACCGGCGACAGATCCGCCCACCACCGGCCACGTTCGTCGGGCTCGACATGGCTTGCCCGCCGGATTTTCACTTCCCCGAGCGTCAGAAGATCCAGTTCATCGCCGTAGACGCAGCGGACGGTGCCATCGGGGCCGACGAGCAACTCCATCAAGCCGTCACCTCCTTCCCCGGCCGCAGGATCCGCCGCCGCGGCTGATCCACGAGCAACTGGTCGAGCGTCGCCTGCACAGCCGAGAGCTGGGTGGCGACCTGCTGGCGCAGGCCGTCGTTGTCCCGCACCGCCTGTGGATCGACCCCGGAGATCGCCTTCTGGGCGGTCTCCACCAGGCGATCCAGATCGGCGTTGCTGTGAACATTGAGAGAACGGAAACGCTGGAAGAACTCGCTCGGAAACGCTGGAAGAACTCGCTCAGGTTGGCGATGGCGCTGTCCCGGAAGATCTTCCTCGTGCCGTCTTCTCCCACATTCAGCCGTTCGACGATGTGGCTCACCAGCCCGGCCAATTCGCTGGTAAATGCCTGCTCGGCGAGGCGTACCGCCTCGTCGAAGCGGGCGGCGATCCGCTGCCGTTCCGCCTCGTACAACTGCGGGTTGAGCCGCAACAAATACTCTGGCGGCTCGACGGACGGAAAATCACAGGCCACGTCGAACAGGCCAGAGAGCGATTCGGGGTAATCTCCCGGGTTGAACAGGCTTCCCGGCCGCTGCCGGGCGGCCTCCTTGAGCTCGGTGAAGTGCCGGTCGAGTTCGTCGACGGCCGTCACGAGCTCGGCCTTGTACTCCGCGATCTGTCGGGAGAAGGGTTCGACATCCTCCTGGCGGATCAGCCGCATCCCGGGTTCGGGATAGGGCAGCGACAGCCCCCGCCAGTAGTTCTGAATCCGGGTGCGGATGGCGGTCACCGCCCGGAACTGCTCGTGGCGGGTGTCAATCAACTTCTTGCCGGCCGAGAGGAAAGCGCCTTCGGCCCCAAAGCTCTCGGCGGCCTGTTCTTTCTGATCGGCGTTGAGAGATTTCCTCGTACCGAACCAGGTGAAACTGACCCGGGCCGCGGCGAAACTGGTCCGCAGCCGCTGGGCGGCCGAGACGGACGTTGTACGCCGGGCGGGTGGACGATCTATGGTCATGGTCATGATGTTTTCCTTTGAGGGGGTTGCTGCGGCGAGTGCCGCAGGTCGATGTAGGGGGCCACGACAGTGGCCCACTGATCGAACAGGTGATACTTAACGATGTGGATGCGGCCCCGGCAGCTGGCCTCGGGGTTGGCAAACCGGAACCGGTCGTTGGGTGCGACTTGGCCGATGATGGGGAGTCCGACTACGCGGTGGGCGATCCCCGGCACCCGATGCCGATCAGCCAACGGTAGAACTTCTTGCTGGCCCAGCACCGCGCCCAGTCAAAGGGAGAGCCGCCCCCAGCATCAACCGTATTGACCTCGGCCCCCGCTGCGTGCAGCCGCTTGGCCGAGCGGAAGCTATCGTTCGCACAGGCGTAGCTGAAGGCAGTCTCGCCGTTATCGTTCCTGGCATTCACGTCTGCGCCACGGCTGATCAGCAGGACGACCGTCTCGATGGCATCGTCCGCAGCCGCGTACATGAGCACCGTACCGCCCACGCTGTCGCGCTGGTCGGGGCTGATGCCCTGATCCAGCAGCCATCCGATCAGCGGGCGGTTGCGCTGCCAGGCGACGTGGAGCAGACCATGGTCCAAGGGAATGGAGTTCGAGCTACCTTTCTGCTCGACGATGACCCTGGCCAATCGCGTGGTGTCCCCACGCCTGACGATGCTCCAGATGTCGCCTTTCACGTTGGGTCATTCACTTCGGTGTTAGGTCAAACGGGCGTACCGCATTCGGGGCAACGGTCAGGCGTAGCCCGCACGTCGTAGCCGCAGTTACGACAGAACACGATCCGCCAGAAGCGACGGATTCGAGCGGGGCGTTTGATTACAGTGTCCATGGCCGTCACTTCGTGAAGCCGAAGGCAGTGGCGTCTTCCTTCAGGTTGGCCAGCGCCCGCTCGACAATCCGCCGGATTTCTTCGGCCAGTGCCTCTGGGTTCTTCTTGTCCTCGGGCAACATCATCCAGCAGGTCGAGATCGCCTGGCGGATCTGCTGGTCCACGCCACTGGGACCGATCATCTCACGCATCGCGTTCTTAGGGTCTGGCTCGGAACCATCTGATGCACAGGCAACGGAGGTGGAATGAATGGCCATTGTCGATCTCCAATCTGAGTAACTCCGATGCCCGTTCGCGAGGGCGTCAAGAGGGACGCCATTGTACTCGCTTGTCGCTCCGTAACTGTGGATTCCGGTGATAAACGGTTCAGTTGGCCGCCGTCCGGCTGACGCGCCGGGCGACGGGTGTTGGGGCTTCAGCCCCACGTACATAGACACCTGGCCTGCTGGCATCGAGACAGCGGCCTGCCGCCCAGGTCCGCAGCCGCTCCACGGATTCTGCCGCGGTCACGGCCACGGGCACGACGTTCTTTGCAGCTTCCCGAAGCGGCAGGTCCAAGAGTGCCGCCAAGCGGGCACAACTTTGGATTTCCGCACCTGTCCAATCGCGATCATCCGGCCTGGCAGTCTTGGGATCAAGCCCGTACTTGGCGAGGTGGATCGGCCAGATGCGGTCCTTCTCGGCTGAACTGGGCAGGTCAATGAAGAACACGCCGTCGAACCTCTCGGCCCGGGACATTTCCGAACCAGGTGAGGATATTGCCGAACAACCGGGCACTCACACCACCGTCGGTCTGGCCGGAAGACGCCGTCCCTGACAGTCCTTTGTCGGCCTCGTCAAGAAAGCAGACACACGGGGCCATGGCGTCGATGATCCGCAAAGCCTGGCGGGTTCGCTCTGTAGGATAGACTACGGGCGAGTTACTCGCCGGAGCGAGCACTTTTCCCGCAGTCCTCCTCCGAACCGTGCTTGCGACTTTCATCGCACACGGCTCTCCAGTGTTAAGATTCG
>JBEKVL010001040.1:0-2389 GCA_049514055.1 Tepidisphaeraceae bacterium
ATTCCAAACAAATTCTCTCTTTGGCCGACATTCGAAGTTCTCCCATCAAAGTGATCTAACCGATCCTTGGGGGTGACACTTCTATTTCGGCTATGGGGTGACAATTCTATTCCGGCACAACATACGTGTCAGCACCATTATTGACGTAGAACACGTTCGCTGTTATGCTTTGGATGACATTATTGTTCTCGTCATACACGATGACCTGTGGCTGCGAAAACGCAACGCGGGTGCCATTGTCAGTCGCGCCCGTGATTGTCACGGGGTCGCTGTCGACGGTGCCTTGATTTGGTTTCGTCACGGTCACTGCGTTCTTATCCGCGATCAAGTTCCACGTCTGAACATCGGCCATGCCGGTCGCCGTCGCGGTCACACCGCCAACGGTGCTCGCCGTGGCCGCGATGGTGTACTGCCCGGCATAGGCATAGGCGTGGGTGGCGCTCCAGGGGTTGCCCGAAATGGTCTCCGGGCTGCCGCCGTCGCCCCAGTCGACCACCCAGTGGTCGATGCCGGACAGGTCCGACGGAAGTCCGGGGGCGCTGGTAAATGACGCGGCCATCGACAGCGAGAAGTCCTCCTGGGCGAACGCCGGAGCCGAGGCGTCGATCGAGGCGTACAGCGTTCCCTGCTCGGAAACTGTCGCCGTGCCGGTTGCCGTCGCGCTCAGGCCGCCGACCGTGGTCGCGGTGGCCGAGATGGAATACGCGCCGGAGGTGGTGTAAACATGCCCGGCGCCACTGGGATTGCCGGAAATGGTCTCCGGGCTGCCCCCGTCGCCCCAGTCGATCTGCCAGTGATCGATGTCGGTCTGGTCCGATTGGGTTCCGTAGCTGGAGCAGAAGTATGCGGACATCGACAGCGGGAACTCCACGTTAACGAACGCCGGGTTTGAGGCGTCGACGGAGACATTGAGCACACCCTGATCGGCAATCGTCGCCGTGCCACTCGCCGTGGCGCTGACGCCGCCCACCGTGGTGGCCGTGGCCGAGATGGAATATCGCCCGCCCGCGCCGTACATATGCCCGGCGCTGCTCGGGTTGCCGGAAATCGCCTCCGGGCTGCCGCCATCGCCCCAGTCGATCTGCCAGTGGTCGATGTTGGTCTGGCTCGAAGGGGTTCCGTAGCTGGAACAGAAGTAGGCGGAAATCGGCAGGGAATAGCTCACTCCAGCGACACCCGAGTTGGAGGTATCGATGGAGACGTTGAGTGTCCCGTTGTCCGCGATCGCCGTCACGGCCCCGACGGTCTCGCTGGTGTCGTCGTCGCCGCAGGCCGTGGCGCTGATGCTGAAGGTGCCGACTGCGGCAAAGGTGTGCGCGGCCTCACTGGGATTGCCGGAAATGGTTTCCGTGTTGCCGTCGTCCCAGTCGATCACCCAGTGGGTGATGGTTCCACACGAGCCGCAGGAACCACAGGCTTCATGATAGCAATTCGCCGACATGCTTATGCCAATCTGTTTCCGACCAGCCAGGTGGCCGGGGCGCCGACCGTCGCGTCAACGCTGAGCAGGGTTCGCGGCTCCATCGCCTCGACCCGCGCCTGCGCGGCCCGCCGCTGGAGACGGCGATTCAGTTCAGACACCCGGCGTGAAAGAAAATCAAACACGGAACCTCCTTCGGTTAGAGTGAGTGACGTTCAACAACAACAACTGCATTCAATCCGCTTAACGACTCCACAAGCATAATGGGTCGACGTAGGATATCATGCGCAAAGTGTCGCTTTTGTTTTTTGTTTTTTTCGAGATTGTCATATGAAAGGCGCGATACCGATCAAGTCCGCCGTGGGGGCGCTGGTGCAGGAACTGCTCGAGACCGGCGACGTTGACGCCGCCGAGGAGCAGTGGCGGCGAATCGTGCAGGTGGGCAACGAGCCCTGGGGCCTGCATTTGCTGGGTCTGGTGGCCCAGGGGCGTGGGCGGCTCGATGAAGCGGCCGGGCTTATGGCTCGATCTATTTCCCTTGCCCCGGCCACGGCCGAGTTCCATTGCAACCTCGGCGTGGTGCTGGGAATACGCGGGCAGCCCGACAAAGCGGCCGCGTCGCTGCGCGAGGCGATCCGCCTGCGCCCCGACTACTTTGAGGCACACGTCAACCTGGGCATGGCGATGTTAAGATTGATGAATCCCGTGGAAGCCGAACGGATTCTGCGTAAGGCGCTGCTGTTGCGACCTGAGGCGGTGCCGGCGCGGTTCCATCTGGCGGCCGCGCTGCGCCAACTGGGACGGCTGACCGAGGCGATCGAATCCTATCTCAAAATCATCGAGGATGTCCCGGACCACGCCCAGTCGGTTGGCGAACTGGCGCACACCTATGAGTCGGCGGGATGTCTCGAAGGCGCCATCGACTGTTTCCGTCGCGCCGTGGAACTCCGGCCCAATGACTCGGTCCTG
>JBEKVL010001041.1:0-2388 GCA_049514055.1 Tepidisphaeraceae bacterium
GGGGTTGAACCGGAGCCAGGTGCTCTGGATCCACGCCACATCCGTATTGAACCGCCTGTAAAACCAGTCGCGCAAGCCCCACACCGCCAGGGCGCTGGCCAGGCCAACCGTCAACGGGATGAGCAGCATCCACATCATGCGACCACCTGCTCAAACCACGACCGCAACTGAATGTAGCCCCGGTCCACCATCTCCGGAAGAAAACTCGGCATGTAGCCCGTCGGCCGCAATACCCGGCCATTTCCAATCTGCCGCGCGCCCATGATGTCGCGCAGTTCCACTTCACCGCTTTGCGGATGCAGCCCGATCACCTCGCTGATCTGGTAGACCATGCGCTGGCCCGTGCCCAGTCGCTCGATGTGGACCACCAGGTGAATCGCCTGGGCGATCTGCCGCCGCACGGCCGCCAGCGGAATCTCCGCGCCCATCAATACCATCGTCTCCAGGCGCGAGATGGCATCAAACGTGCTGTTGGAGTGGATCGTCGTCATCGAACCGCGGTGGCCGGTGTTCATCGCCTGCAGCATGTCGATGGTCTCATCGCCGCGGCACTCGCCGACGATGATGCGATCCGGCCGCATGCGCAGGGCGTTCTTCACCAGGTCGCGAATGCGATATTCGCCCGTACCCTCGACATTCGGAGGCTTGGTTTCCAGCGACACGACATGTTCCTGTTGCAGCCGCAGCTCGGCCGAGTCCTCGATGGTGACGATCCGCTCGCCGCCGGGAATCATCGCGCTAAGCACATTCAATAGCGTCGTCTTGCCGGAGCCCGTGCCGCCGGAAATCAGGACATTGCACTTGTTCAGCACGCACGCCCGCAGCAGCGCCACGGCCGGCCGGGTGATCGAGCCCCAGCGGATCAGATCCTCCACGCTCACATGAAACACCGGGAACTTGCGGATGGTGATGCAGGGTCCTTTGATGGCCAGCGGCTCGATGATCGCGTTCACGCGCGAGCCGTCGCGCAGTCGCGCATCCACCAGCGGCCGCGAGCGGTCGATGCGCCGGCCCAGCGGCGCGACGATGCGCTCGATGACCGATATGGCCGACTCCGTCGATGGAAACGCCTGCGGCACGCGCACGATCCGCCCGTTGCGCTCGATGTAGATTTGCGAGGGCGTCGCCACCATGATTTCCGTGATGCTCGGCGAGCGCAGCAGGTCCTCCAGCGGTCCCAGACCGAAAATGATGTCATACAACGTCTTCTTCAGATACGACGCGGCCAGGTAGGTCCGCACGTTCTCGAGCAACTCATCCATGACGCCGCCGACCACCGAGTCGAAGTTGGCGTCGATGACATCCTCGGCGTTGGCCGGCAGCGGCTTGTTCTCGGGGAAGCCCAGCTTCACCGCCAGTTTGGCAACGGCCGTGGCGATCGTCGCCTCCATGTCGGCGTTGACGCCCAGCGTCTGCCATCGGGCCGGGCTGCGTTTCTCGCGGCTGACCCGGGCGAAGATGACTTCGCTGAGCCGCGCCCGCGTGGCCCGTTTGACGACCAGCGGAGTCAGGTCGGACGCGAATACCTGCGAGCGGAATTCCCCCAGCAGCAGGTCGTCCACGATGCGATTGAGATGTTCCGTCTGCTCGGTCGTGAAGTCCGACGGCGACCACCCCACACGCAGGTCCAGCCGGCGCAACACGTTGGCGTGCAGGAGGTTCTGGAGCTCGGTGAGCTGCTCCCCCTGGTCCACCTGCTCCGTCTGACGCTCCTCATCCAGCAGCGTCAGCACGAACTCCATGACGCGCAACCGCGCCGATCCGCCAACCGTCACCCGCTGCCCGCCGGGGCATTCCTTGCCGTCCACCTCGATCGGGTTGACTCCCGGCAGCGCCTCGATTTCCCACCCGCGCTCGGCCCGCTCGACCCGCACATGCTCCCCCGAGACAAACCGCGAATCGAGTCTTATGGTACACGAGTCGTCCCGCCCGACGGTGAACCCCCCGGGTCCGTCAAACCCGAGCCACTGCCGGTTGGTCAGAGTATTCTGAACGACGACTCTCACGGCTCCCCCCCAAGCCCCGTAGGGGCGGCAGCTATTAGCCCATGGCGCGAGCCATGGGTACACGACGTGGTGCAAGGAACAAGCCCCGTAGGGGCAACACAGAATAGCCCATGGCGTAAGCCATGGGTGCTCGACGTGGCGCAAACAACAAGCCCCGTATCAGGGGCGACACAAATTCTGTCGCCCCTACGGGGCTCATGCAATACCGCTTCCGATCTTCCCCATGGCTTACGCCATGGGCTACGATATGTCTCCCCTCCGGGGCTCAATGCCGCGGAAGCCGGTGGCACGGGCTTCCAGCCCGTGATGTCGGTACTCCGACTACCCAAATATGTATTCCAATGATCTCTCATGGCGGGTGTCTACTTCGGCGCAACATGTC
>JBEKVL010001042.1:0-2383 GCA_049514055.1 Tepidisphaeraceae bacterium
CACGCGCGTTGTCTGCCCCGCCGGCGCCAAGGCCGCCACGCCCCGGATCATCGGTACTGGACCGGCCACCGTCTGGATCGCCGATTTCTCATGGAAGCTCGCCGGCAATCTCGACGATCTGCGTGACAAGAACTTCCCGCCGCAAATCCGGTTCGGCAACGGCAATCTCGAGGCTACCTTCAACACGCGTCTGGCCACGCTCAGCGTCACCGGCCGCCAGTCCGGCCGCGTCTGGTCTCAAGGCGGCGGCGAAATCGGCTGCTTCGTCAAATCCGCGAAGCAGACCGCCACCGGCCTGCATGTCGATCTGTTGGACCTCCCCACGAACCTCGATTTCTCCGCCGACTTCACGCCGGCCGCGGATAAGCCCGAGCTTCTCGTGACGCTCTCCGCCAAAGGCAGGCTCCCGCGCGCACTGGCTTTCCCGCGCCCGTTTCTCACCGAGCGCGGCACGTACCTCGTCATCCCCATGAACGAAGGGATCTCCTATCCCGTCGAGGATGAGTCCATCCCGCCGATGAACCTCATCGCCTACGGCGGGCACGGAATCTGCATGCCTTTCTTCGGCGCCACCGACGGCTCGGCCGGCTACAGTGCAATCCTCGAAACCCCCAACGACGTCCACATCAGCATCGCCCGCGAGAAGGGCCTGCTCCATGTCGCGCCGGTATGGGAGTCGGAGAAAGGCGACTTCGGCTACGGCCGCCGCATCCGCTACGGCTTCTTCGACACGGGCGGCCACGTCGCCATCGCCAAGACCTATCGCCAGTACGCCCAATCGACAGGCCTCTTCAAGTCCTTCGACGCCAAGCGCCGCGAGAATCCCAACATTGACCTGCTCGTGGGCGCCGCCAACATCTGGTGCTGGGAAAAGGACGCCGTGACCATCGCCAAAGAAATGCAGCAGGGTGGCATCAAGCGTATTCTCTGGAGCGCGGCCGGCAAACCCGAGCAACTCGCCCAGATGAACGACCTGGGCATCCTCACCAGCCGCTACGACATCTACCAGGATGTGATGGACCCGGCTAACTTCCCGCTGCTTCGCGGCGTCCATGCCGACTGGACGACGGCGGGCTGGCCGAAAGATCTGATGCTCCGTGCCGATGGCGACTGGGTCCGCGGCTGGCAGGTCAAGGCCAAAGACGGCAGCATGATCCCCTGCGGCACGCTCTGCGACCGCCAGGCTTTGGCCTACGCCCGCGAGCGCATCCCCGCCGAACTCAAGACCCACGCCTATCGCGCCCGCTTCATCGACACCACGACCGCATCCCCCTACCGCGAGTGCTACTCGCCCGACCATCCGATGACCCGCACCGAAAGCCGCAAGTACAAGGTGGATCTCCTGGCCGTCGTCAGCCGCGAGAACCACCTTGTCTGCGGTTCGGAGACCGGCCACGACGCGGCCGTCCCCGTCTGCGATTTCTTCGAGGGCATGATGAGCCTCGGCCCCTATCGCGTCCCCGACGCCGGCCGCGACATGGCCCGTATCTGGACGGAGGTCCCGCCGAACGTCGCCAGGTTCCAGCTCGGCCACCGCTATCGCCTGCCGCTGTGGGAACTGGTCTACCACGAGTGTGTTGTGTCCTACTGGTACTGGGGCGACTACAATAACAAACTGCCCGCCCTATGGGACAAGCGCGACCAGTTCAACGCCCTCTACGCCGTGCCGCCCATGTTCATGTTCAACCGCGCCCTCTGGGACGACCAGAAAGCCCGATTCGCCCGGAGCTACCGGGCATCCGCCGACATCACCCGCGCCTGTGGCTACAGCGAGATGACCGACCACCGTTTTCTGACGCCCGACCGCGACGTGCAGCAGACAACCTTCGGCAACGGAATGAAGGTAACTGTCAACTTCGGCGACAAGCCGTTTTCACTCCCCGGCGGCCGGACAATCGCGGCAGGCCAGACGCGGGTTGACGGGCCCGGCCAGTGATCCTCCGCCCGAAGGGTCAGCCGGGCTCACGCAGCCTTGCTGAAATCCGCGAACTCGCCCGGCGCTTTCGCCTGCAGCCGCCCCGGCGAGCTCAACGCATACCCGCTTTCGCGCCGAAAACAGGTCGCCGTATCGACTGCAACCTCGCCGGCAGCCTTGGCAGCGCCGTGAACCAGCGACATCAGCTCCGCCACGACTCCGGCCACCGACTGCGCCTGGGAGGTCAGTTCCTCCGCGGCCGCAGCGCCTTCCTCGGCATTCGCAGCAGTCTGCTGCGTCACGCGATCCATTTGCGAGACGGCCTGACCCACCTGTTCAATCCCTTTGGCTTGTTCCGAACTGGCCTCGGCGATCTCGCGGACCAGTCCCCGGACCCGTTCGGCCGCCAGGGTGATTCGTCGCAGGCTTCCGGCCACTTCCTCGCTGATGGTCGCTCCGGTCCTGGCG
>JBEKVL010001043.1:0-2378 GCA_049514055.1 Tepidisphaeraceae bacterium
AGCCGGTGTCCGGCCATGTGGCCGCGAACATCAATCAGCAGGTCAATCTTGTCCCTCCGCACAAGTTCGGCCAGATCATGGTGCGACAGTCTCGTGGTTTCCCGCCACTGGTCGGCCAGACCATGGATCTTCTTCGTCATCCAGTCTGGATAGGCGATGTCCGAGTAACAGTAGACCTCGACCTGCTGTCGCTCGTGAGCGGCCAACAGCGGGGCCATAAACCAGCCGATGGCCTGAGCCCCGAAATTGGGCGAGACGTAGCCTACCCGCAGCCGCCGATCGGGTGTGCGGTCATTGGCGTGTGGCCGGACATTGCGAGCCAGGGGCTCGGCATGCCGTCGGCCCCATTCCAAGTGTTCGGCCAGCCGCTGCTCGGGCGGGACATCCGGCACGCACAGTGTTGACCAGAGCAGGTCGCTGTGCAGCACCGGATCGCCGGGCAGCATTTCGACCAGCCGCCGGCGCCAGATATACCCCGCTTCCGGCCGGCCCAGGTCTTCCAGTGTCCCGGCCAGGGTGTGGTAGGCGGGGGCATGGCGGGCGTCCAGGTCGATCGCCTGCTGCAATTCCCGGATCGCCTGCTCCTGCTTGTTCTGGTGCCGGAGCACCCTGCCCAGATTGGCCTGGGCTTCGGCATATGCCGGACGGATGGCAACCGCCTTGGTGAACGCAGCAGCCGAGTCGTCCAGACGCCCCAGACGTTCCAGGGCGATGCCCTGGTTGTTGTGGGCCTCGGCCAGCGCCGGGTTCATCTGCGCTGCCCGCTCGAATTCAGCCAATGCCGCAGCGGTCTTCCCCTCTTCGGCGAGGAACACGCCCAGCGAATTGACGATCGGCGAATCGTCCGGTGCGATCTTGAGGTAGCGTTGTAGGGTGTCCGCCGCCTCGGGCAGACGCCGCTGCTGGTGGAGGATGGATGCCAGCAGGCGGAGCGCTGGCAGATGATCGGGTTGTTCGGCAAGCAGCTTGCGTACGGCGGTCTCCGCCGCCTGTAATTGGCCAGCTTTGAATGCCTGTTCGGCCTGGACCAGGAGTGGGTGGTTGTTCATCGCTCTTGCCCCCCTTCAGAAGTGGACCTGCACGGTGTACGGCGTGGCCGGGTTGATCCGCAAATGTGCCGGCAAGGCGCCGCCATCGCGGTTGAACCAGCGGGCGGGGATGAACACCCGTTTGGTGGGATTGGGGTTGAGGATCCCTGCCCACCAGCCGAAACTCGTATTGGCGATGACCTGGTGAGTACACTTGGCCAAGTTCAGGAGGTCGTCAACGGCATTGTCGGTGTTCATGTACTCACCCGGTAGCCGGGGCGGCAGCAATTCGCGGGCATACTCGCGGTCATCGGCAAAGATGAAGAACTTGGGTTTGGCCACCAGCGAGCTGGCATTGTCGATAGCCCGCGCGTAATAGTCGCGGTTGACGACGTTAAACTCCGGCCGTTTCCGATAGTCGCCACCCCGCACATGGATACCGATTGAATTCTTCGGCGGGGCAAAGGTAGTCCTGCGGCAAATTCGCTCGACGATCAGTTTCTCCACTGGATACACATAGCCGTAGTTCTGCCACCAGCCGGCGAGATGGCAGCGGTCGCCTGGCCGGAGTTCGATCCGGTGAAAGCCCATGTCCGGTTCCGCGATGGTCCGGGGCTTCTCGCCGAGAACTGCCTGGACATCCTGCACGGTGGCCAGCAGCTTCGCCCGGCACTCCAGCAGATGGGGAAGCAAAAATGAGCGCTTTGTTCCGGCGGCCGAGTAGAAGCTAGTGTCCAGATAGAGGGTGGCCTGATGCTTCGTCGTCAGGCTCAGGCCCAGCGCGTACTGGCACAATTGGTTGCCCAGACCCTCGGCCACGCGGACGACGACTGTGCCGTCCACGTTGGCCGATTCCGGTGTCTGCATCGACATGGAAGCATCATAGCCTGCGGCCGGGGGCTGTAAACACGATTCTTCGCTGGTTCATAGCGACGCGCAATTACAGAGGAGCCGGTTGCGATGTGGGCTGTCTCGCGGCGTCATCTGGGCGTCATTCCGGCGGCAGACATCATAAGTCTTCAAAGAATCGCGATAATGGAGTAGGATGCGTCCTCGGCTGCGGCCCCGGCGTCCGCGCCAGGCTGTTTCGGCGCAGCATCAATCCCGGCCCGGCGCCGGGCGGTCTTTTGCGTTGGTTTTGACGGCTGGTCCGCCGTCAGTTCCGGCCGAGCCGCGGCTGGTTCAACTTGGCCAGTCTTTTGGCGATGGGCGACAGCCGCGTCGGCGAGAGACTCTTGCCCTCGTACCGCTCCTGCGTCGCCAGCCAGGTGGCCATGGCCAGATGCACCAGCATGATGGTGGCCAGATGGGCGTGGAAGCGTTCGGCCCCGGTGACGTTGCCGTCGTCGG
>JBEKVL010001044.1:0-2378 GCA_049514055.1 Tepidisphaeraceae bacterium
GCCAACGTTCCCCCGCTGATGCAAGTATTGCCGGTGTACGTCTGCGGCTGGGTCATGCGGACTATGGCCGAACCGGTCACAATCAGCGAACCCGCGCCGCTGATCGTTTGGCTGTAGATGCCGGCGGCCTGCTGATTGAACGTCACGCTGGTGTTGTTCGACATGACGATCGGGCCGGTCAGGCTGAAGCTGTTGCCCACGACCGCACCGGCGGGGATGGTCATCGTCCCCGACCAGGCGTTGGCGCCCATCAAGGTGAGCACGTTCGGGCCGGGCTTGTTGATGCTCAGCGGGCCGGCATTGGCGCCGTCGCGGATCGTTCCGGCATAGGTGATGTCGCCGAGGGTCAACGTGACCGGATTCGGATTGGCGTTGCCGTTCTCGATCGCGGCGTTGGCCCAATTGCTGGGGCTGGCGGGCAGGTTCGGGCTCAGCGAGTAGCCGTTGAGCTGCAGGGTGGCCGGATTCGTTTCGCTGAAAGCGACCGTCGGAGTGACGGCCACGCCCAGGGCGGTGGGGCTGCCCATCTGCACGGTGCCGGCGGTGATCGTCACGCCGCCGCCGAAGTTGTTGTTGCCGGAGAGGGTCAAGAGGCCGGGGCCGGTCTTGTTGATGCCGGCGTTGGCGTTATGGGAGTCGGTGATATTGCCGCTGAGGAGGGCCGAATCGCCGCCGAGGCCCGAGGCGACCTGGACCGTGGCGGTTTGCCCGGCCAGGTCGATGGCGTTGGTGAGCTCGACCACGTTGTTGGCCGAGGGCGAGCCGAAGACGATCGGATCGGTGGCCCATGTCAGTTGCGCGTTGTTCCCGCCCAGATTCCCGGTGAAGTGCCCGCCGGTGGCCGCGAAACCGCTGTTCCCGGTAAAGGTGAAGTTCCCGGAATTGAGGGCGCGCGTGAACAGCGCCGGGCCGTCGCTTTGCAGGATGGCGCCGTTGAGGGTCAGGGCGCTATTGGCGGGCAGGCCGCCGCCGTCGTTGGCCTGGAAGACGCCGCCGTTGATGCTCGTGGCGCCGCTGTAGCTGTTGCGGGCGCTCAAGGCGAACAGGCCGCCGTTGTTGACGGTGATCGAACTGCCCGCGCCGCCGTCGGTGATGGCCCCCGAGTAGACCGCGCTGGCCGCGGCGTTGTTGATCGTCAGGGCCACCGGCGCGGCGCCGTTGGCCAGGGTCATGGCCCCGCTGCCGGAGAGGCCGCCCAAGGTGGCCGCAGGGACGCTGAACGCCAGGCCGTTGGCCGCGTCCACCGCCACCGCGCTGAACTGCAAGGCGTTGGAATTGCCGACGTTGATGGCGCCGCTGGTGATCGTGGTAGCGCCGGTGAACGTGTTCTGCCCTGTCAAGCTGAGCGTGCCGGCGCCGTTCTTGATCAAGTTGAGCGCGGAAGAAATCTGGCCGGAGAAGACGGTGCTGGTATTGTCGCCGCCCACGGTCAGGACGCCGCCGCCGTTGACATTGCCCGCCCCGGTCAAGGAACCGATGCTGGCGCAGGCGTTGTTGAGGTTCAAGGTCGTGCCCGCGTCCAGCAACAGGGCGGTGTTGGCCGGCAGGCTGCTGCTGGGACCCGACTGGAAGAGCATGGTGGCGCTCTGATTGGTCCCCGCGGGGAAGGCGATGCCGCTGCCCGGATTGATGCCGATCACGCTCGCGGCAGTCGCCACGGAGCCGGAAATGCCCGGCGAGTTGACCTGGAAGTCCGAACCCGCGGGGGCCGCCGCGCCTAGGCCGCCGTCCGGGTCGCAGCCGATCTGATAGGGGCCTTGGCTGTTGTAGCCGCCGGCCCCGGCGAGGTTGGTGCTGAAGAAGCTGATCTGGACCGGGACCCAGCCGGGGCTGACGTTGACGACGCCCGTGGCGTAAGTAACGTACGGATCACCGGTCGCCGCGTTAGCGATCCAGTTGCCGTTGAGCTTGACCGACATGTAGTCGTCGCAAATGCCCATCAACGAGATCGTGTTGGTGGCGGCGTAGACGTAGCCGGTATAGGTCCATGTGGCGTCATTGTATTGCAGGACAGTCCGGTCCCAACTGCCTTGCCAGGAGGTGCCTTGGCCCCAGTAGGGCGCATCCCCCGCGCCAGTCCCGGAGTTGTTGCCGCGGGCGTAGAGGCCGGCCATGGCGCCCGGGGCAACGCCCATGCTGTTCCAGCCGGAGGTCTGATTCAAATTGCTGCCCGCATACCAGTACTGGTTGAGCCCGAACTGCGGAGTCAGCGTGAGCGTGCCGGCCATGACGTGCGTCGGACCGCTGTAGGTGTTCGCGCCGCTGAGCACCAGGCTCCCGTTGGGCACGTTGACGGTCAACGAGCCGTTGCCGCTGATCGCCTGGCTGCAGGTGACCGCCCCGGCCGCAGGATCGCTGATGTTGAGGTTGGACTTGCC
>JBEKVL010001045.1:0-2376 GCA_049514055.1 Tepidisphaeraceae bacterium
GTCATGAAGAGACCGTCGGTGATGGCCGTGCCATAACGTGGATGGAACTTCATCCGCCGCTGGCGATGCTCCGGGTCGGGCAGGGCGTTCATGGAAGGCGTCCACGGCCTTTCGATGTAGCGCGTGGGGAAGCCCAGGAACAAGTGCCCCGCGCGGTAGTACGGCTGGACTTGGTTGGTATACAGCGGCTCGTCGGGCGCGTCGGGGAAACGCAGCGACTCGGGCTCCGTCCAGGTACGGAAATCGGCCGACGTGGCGACGCGGATGTCGCGGATGCCCTTGTGGAAGTCACGGATGTAGCACCAATAATGTTTGCCGAGCGGGTCCCAAAAGGCGTTGTTCTGGGTGTCGAAGGCCCCTTTGGTGATAATCGGCTTGTCCGCCAGCGGCGCCCAGTGGAAGCCGTCGCCCGACTTGTACGCCCAAAGCCCACCCGTGCCGGAAGACACCGCCTTATACTGTTCCCCCGGCCGACAATTTGGGTTGGCGTCTTTGATGGGCGTGAAGTTGTCCAGACTCGGCGCGGACCACACGATGTTGTTCCGCTTCGACCCCTGGAACTCGAAGAGCCCCAAGTCCGGTTTCGTCCAATGCAGGCCGTCCCGGCTCTCAGCGTAGCAGGCGAAGAGGGGGCGCGAAGCCATGCTTGTGCCGTCAGCGTTGGTCAGATCCGCGGCAATGTAGTACATGCGAATGATCGGTCCATCGCGGAACACAGTCTCATATCCGCATCCGCTGCCCTCCCATGGGGCATCGCAGACAAGCACCACGTCGCGCGGGATGGGAGCGTGCAGGCGGAGCTCCACGCCGTCCTGGCGATCGAGTAAGAAGCGATCGACAAACAGCTCGCGCCGGTCGCCAATGTCGATCGCGTCCGATTCGCCGGCCAACACAACCGCATTCCGGGCGATCGACAAGAGAACCAAGAAAACAGAGAGAAAAAATGCCGAACCGATTGCACGTGTGGAGTTCATGGCGGTTCTCCAGTTCGAGCCCTTTCCGCCCGGCCCTGCCTGAAAATGGTCGCCGATCACGGTTTCGCCGGGCCCGGGAAGGCGGCTGCCCTGGAAAACGAGTCCCGCGACACAGGCACCGATAATCGTTACGGATCGCTTTTCCATGTGCGGTGGTCCTCCACTACTGAAGCATGCGCCGAGGAATAGTGATTCAGCATAGCGAAGTCCCGTCGCCGGCTCAATCTTCCGTTCGGCGTAGGGCAGCCGGCGTTCGGTTTAGGTGCCCGTGTTCCGCGACGCTCCATGCAACCCTAGAATAGGAACTGGGGCGTGCCGCCCGCAATCCCAACAGGAGCCCAACAATGCTCAACCTCACGACTCGACACTGGGTTCTGGTCCTTCTGGTGTTACGCTTTCTCGTCTCGTCCGTTCACCATCAGCCGGCGATTGCCGGTCAGGACCTGCCCAGAGACCCTTACGACGCGGTCCGGTTGGAGAACGACGTCCTCGGTGTGCGGCTTTGGGGGCCGCCCGGGCAGCCGACCCTTTCGCTGGGAAAATCCGACGTTTGGGACAGGCGGTGGTTCGGGGACCGCCAGCCCGTGGTGACTCTCCAGCGGCTGCGGGAATTAGCCAAGAACGATCGGCTAGCCGACGTCGCCGCGAGTCCAAACGGGACGATCTACGACGTGTACGGCAAGTACGACTTCCCTTGCCCCAAGCCCGCCGCCCAGGTGATCCTCGGTACACCGTTTGCCTCATCTGCTCGAGTGGAGCCGGATGGAATCCAGGCGGTGCGGCTCACGGCTGCCGGTCATGGAAAGGAACTGGTCGCTCGGATTTGCGTCGCCGCAGACCGTTCCCTTGTGATCGTGCAGTGCCAAGCCAAAGGCCTGCGCGGAGATGACTTGTGGGTCCGCATCTATCGGCATCGCGACACGATCGTCCCGGGCGAGCCGGTCAGTCCAACCATCGGCGGCCAGCCTTCGGCCAAGGACTTCGAGCAACTGGCGCCGCCGCGGACCTGGCAGGCGCCAGGGCAGTGGGGCATCCTGCAGGATTTCCCTGCAGAGATGACGTTCCCCGACGGCTTTCGGGTTGTCGTGGCGGCAACCGTGCTCGGCCCGGAGCCAACCATCGCGTGCCGCGAGGGAGACAAGAACCTCGGCACGCCGCTCTGGGCCGCGCAGGACGGACGTCTCAACCACGGTGTCGTCAAACGCTACCGGCCGATCAACGAAGCGCTCGGCGCCGCCGCCACCGCACGGTTCTCCAAACTCCCCCACTCGTTCACGCTGCTGCTCACCGTCGCTACGACGCAGGACGGCGCGGACCCTGCGGCGGTCGCCGCCCAGACGCTTCGCGAGGCGGCGGCGGCGCTCAGTCCGGACGGACTTGCCAGGAATCAGGCCGAAACGCT
>JBEKVL010001046.1:0-2373 GCA_049514055.1 Tepidisphaeraceae bacterium
TCATCTTGGCATACACGCCGGCGGCCGTTTCCAGGGCGTTGGCCCCCGGAAGCTGGAAGATGGAAAGGGCCACGGAAGGCTTGCCGTCCAAGGTGCAGGACTGGTCGTATTGCTGCGACCCCTGTTCGACGCGGGCCACGTCGCGGAGCCGCACGATGCCCGTGACCGGCGAGGAAGAACCGCCCGCGGCGGAGGAACCGCCCTGCCCTGCCGGCGTGGAGGCGGAGCCCGTGGCGGCCGACCCCTGCGCGGCGCTGAGGTCGGACTTGAGGATGATGCTGGCGAACTGCTCCGGGTCGGTGATCCGCCCCAGGGTGTTGATGGTGAATTGGAATTGCTGGCCCTTGGGGACCGGTTGCTGGCCGATTTGCCCGGCGGCGATTTGTACGTTCTGCTGGCCGATGGCGGTGACCACGTCGGTGGCGCTGAGGTTCAGGGCGGCCATCTTGTCGGCGTCCAGCCAGACCCGCAGGCTGTAGTCGCGCTGGCCGAGATAGGTGATGCCGGCCACGCCCGGCAGGCGGCCCAATTCGTCTTTGACGTTGACCGTGGCATAGTTGCTCAGCCGCAGGTCGTCGTACTTGCCGTTGGGCGAAATCAGGTTCACGATCATCAGCGTGTTGGGCGACATCTTCCGGACGTTGATGCCTTCGTTTTGCACCAGGGCGGGGATGACGGGGAGGGCCAGGGCCACGCGGTTCTGCACCAGCACCTGGGCCATGTCCGAGTCCATGCCCAGCTTGAAGGTCACAGTCAGGTTGTAGGCCCCGTCGTTCGTGGATCGCGACGACATGTAGGCCATGCCCTCGACGCCGCTCACCTGCTCCTCGATCGGCGCCGCCACGGTGTCTTGCACGGTGAAGGCGTTGGCACCGGGATAGAGGGCCGTCACGAGCACGGTCGGCGGCGTGACCTCCGGGTACTGGGCCATGGGCAACGTGAACACGGCCACGGCGCCCGCCAGCACGAAAACGACGGAAATCACCGTAGAGAAGATGGGACGGTCGACAAAGAAGCGGATCACGCCTGCGGTCCTCCATCGGATTCAAGCGGGGGAGGGGGAGAAGCAAGGTCAAAAGCGGGTTCGGCCGCTTTGGGCTTGATTCTCCGATGGATTTCTAGAATTGCCAGCACTACGAGCACACCGGCGCAGGCGCCAACCAGGGCCGACCAGGGAAGCAGCACGACGCCGAGTTTCCCCAGCAAGAAACCGCCGGCCAACCCGAGGGAGCCTCCCAGAAAGCAGGAGACGAGCCACCGCGAAGCGGCAGAAGCAAACAGGCGGGACTCTCCCAGGCCGATAATGACGTAGAAGAAGACCGGCGTCAGGAAGATGCCGAACAACGTAACGCCGAACATGCCGCTGAAGACGGCGACCCCCAGCGAGCGGCGCATCTCCGCCCCGGCGCCCGCGGCGGTCATCAGCGGAATGACACCGAAGATGAAGGCGAAGGAGGTCATGAGGATCGGCCGCAGCCGCAGCCGCGAGGCCTCTTTCGTGGCATCGAATGCCGACCGGCCCTCCAGGTGCAACTGCTTGGCGTATTCGACCACCAGGATCGCATTCTTGCAGGCCAGCCCCACCAGCACCACCAGGCCGATCTGCACGAAGATGTTGACGTCGCGCGCGGTCAAGAGCACGCCGGCCACGGAACAGAGCAGGCACAAGGGCACGACCAGGATCACCGCCAGCGGCAGCGACCAACTCTCGTACAGCGCCGACAAGGCCAGGAAAACGCTGACGATGGCCAGGAAGAAGACGTAAATCGACGTGTCGCCCACCCGCTTCTGCATGAACATCAGCTCGGTCCAGTCGGCGGTCATGGAAAGCGGCAAGGTTTCGGCTGCAATCTTGTCGATGGCCTGGATGGCCTCGCCCGTGCTGGTGCCGGTGCGGATGTTGCCGCTTACGGAGGCCGCCGTGTAAAGATTATAGCGGGGGACGGCAATCGGGCCGGCAATCTCGCGGGGGTGAACCAGGGTGCCCAGGAGGACCATCCGCCCGAACATGTTGCGGACCTGGAAGAGGTTGAGGTCTTCCACGCGGTTGCGATAGGTCCCGGCAGCTTGGAGCGTGACCTGCCAGTGACGGCCGAAGTCGTTGAAACTGTTTACATAACTTGAGCCCATGAAGATGTTCAACGTCTGGTTCACGTCGGCCAGCGACACGCCCAGGGCCGCCGCCTTGTCGCGGTCGATGTCGAGGAAGAGCTGCGGCGTCTTGGAGCGGAACTGCGTGGTCACCCGGCTCAGTCCCGGGACGTTCTGTAGTTGTTGGATCAGTCCGTCGGTCTGTTTCTGCAAGGCCACCACGCCCAGGTCGCCGCGGTCCTCGACGATGAACTTGAAGCCGCCGGCGGTGCCCAGGCCCGG
>JBEKVL010001047.1:0-2372 GCA_049514055.1 Tepidisphaeraceae bacterium
CAGCCTTCAAGGAGCGGGGGGCATTGAACAAGCTGCTCACGCTGAGCGAAACCGAGCGCAAGCGCGGGGTGATCGCGGCCAGCGCCGGCAATCACGCCCAGGGAGTCGCCTTTCACGCTGCGGCCCGCGGCATCCGCTCCCTCATCGTAATGCCGCTGGCCACACCGCAAATCAAGGTCGCCGCCACCCGCGGATTTGGCGCCGAGGTGGTTCTCTTTGGCGCCAATTATGACGAAGCCTGCGAAGAAGCCATGCGTCGGCGCGTCGTCGAAGGGCTCACCTTCATCCATCCCTTTGACGATGTTGAGGTGATCTGCGGCCAGGGAACCATCGCTCTGGAATTGCTGGACCAGGTGCCCGATCTGGAAGCCGTGGTGGTTCCCGTCGGCGGCGGCGGACTGATCGCCGGCATGGCCTGCGCCCTCAAAGAAACCAATCCCCGCATCCGCGTGATCGGCGTCGAGCCGGAAAAACTGCCCTCGATGTTGCGCGCTCAGGAAAACGGATCGCCGGTGACGATTGCCGCCGAAGCCACCATCGCCGACGGCATCGCCGTGCGCCGCGCCGGAGACCTGACCCTGCCGCTGGTGGGCCGCTATGTGGACGAGATTGTCAGCGTGGACGACGAGGAAATCGCCAGCGCCATTTTGACCCTTTTGGAACAGGAAAAGACACTGGCCGAGGGCGCCGGAGCAGCGGCCCTGGCCGCCGTCCTTCAGGCCAAGACCAACCTGCGGCACCGGCGGACGGTGGTTCTGGTCTCGGGCGGAAACATCGACGTAAGCCTGCTGGCCAAGATCATCGAACGCGGTCTGGTCAAGGACGGTCGCCTGCTCAGGGTGCGCGTTTATTTGCAGGATCGGCCCGGCGCACTGTTGGTGCTGACGGAGATCCTGGCCCGCGAGCGCGCCAACATCGTCGAAACCATCCACAACCGCGCCTACTACGGCGTTAGTTTGGGCGAAACCGTCATCGACGTCACCATCGAAACCCGCGGCGCAACTCACATTGCCGCCATCAGCCACGCCCTGCGCGAAGCCAGCTTCCGCTTCGAGCGCATTCAGTAAGAGGCCCTGTGTATACGCCGCGCTTTAACCGGATCGACGACCGCGACCTGCTGATCGAGGCGATGCAGGCTTATTCGTTTGCCATTTTGTGCGGACCGCAGGGTGGCGAGCAGTTGACCGCGACCCACCTGCCGCTGGTGGTCACCGACGAGGGCGAGCACGGCCTGCTCACTGGCCACTTTGCCCGCGCCAACGCTCACTGGAAGGCCCTGGCCGGACGCGAAGTGCTGGTCGTTTTCCCCGGCCCCCACAGCTACGTTTCGCCCACCCTCTACACCGATCCGCTCTCGGTGCCCACATGGAATTACATCGCCATTCATGCCTACGGCGCGCTGGAACTGATCGAAGGCAATGAAGGCAAAGAGACGGTTTTAAAAAGCCTGATGATGGCCAATGAGGCGGCCGAGGCCGCGAAATGGCAAGCGATGCCAGAGGATTTCCGCCAGTCGCTGCTCAAGCAGATTGTGGCCTTTCGCATCGAGATCACCCGCATTGAGGGCAAATTCAAGATCAGCCAAAATCGCGAGGCTGAGGAGCGGCGTAATGTGGAGGCCGCACACCAGGCCGGATCGGACGACCAGCAGGCGCTGGCCGAGTGGATGAAGCGGCTGGAAACGCACCAAACCAGATAAATCGCACAATCTTTTGCGGGAACTTCGAGACCAAGCCGCCACGCGATTCCTAAATCCGCCTTCCTTTTGCTATACTCAACTAGTTCACCCCGAGTGCGGAGGTGGTGAAATTGGCAGACACACCAGCTTGAGGTGCTGACGCCGCGAGGCATAGGGGTTCAAGTCCCCTCCTCCGCACCAAAGATCTCCTTTCCTGGGCCAACCGGGAGAGGCTTGGAAAGCAGTTCATGAACTTTCTTTTTTACTTTGTGATCGTCCTGCACGTCCTCGTGTGCTTGTTTCTGATTGGCGTCGTACTGCTCCAGCAAGGCCGCTCGGCTGATTTGGCCGGCGCTTTCGGTGGACAAGGTTCGCAGACCGCCTTTGGTCCCCGCGCCGCCGCCAACGTGCTGACGCGCCTCACCACCTGGTCGGCGGTCATTTTCATGCTGACCTCAATCACACTGACGGTTCTCTACCAGCGCACCAGCGGTGGCAGCCACTCGGTGTTGGACGACACCAAGACCTCGGCCCCGGCCAAGAGCGGCAAGTAGTTCCGAAAATCTTCTGAAAGCTGCACGGCCCGGGTTCCCGCGAACCTGGGCCGTCGCTTTTGCGCCTCACCCTATTTCGCGCGCGGCCTCAAGCCAACGCTCTCCATCACTTCTAGGGCAAAGCGGGCTGAAACCGTCGC
>JBEKVL010001048.1:0-2370 GCA_049514055.1 Tepidisphaeraceae bacterium
TGCTTGAGCGCTTCCAGGAGCGTCAGGGCCTGCGGCAGCCGGGCGAGCTTGGCCGGGTCGGCGTTGCCGCCCAGGGCGATGGCGGAGGTCTGGTCGGCAATGATCTGCCTCCACTTGGTATCGAAGAGCGCCAACCGTCCGCCCGTCCACCGCTTCTCCAGTCCGGAGACGTCGCCAAGCTGGAAGGAAGACAACTCCTCGGCATGGCGCGCCAGCCGGGCGAGGTCGGCGATCACCGCGATGGCATCACTGCGCTGCGTGGATGGCGCTGCATTCGACGCGGCCAGGGCAAGCTGGGCGATGCGCTTGTCCAGGACGTTCCCGCCCCGGGGCTTGAACGCCAGAAGTGTCTCCATGATCTTCGGCATGTTGTCCAGGCGTTCAATCAGGTCGCCGACGCGCACGACCTCGTCGGCCAGCAAATCCAGTGCGGCCGGGATGTTCCCCGTCCCCCCCTGCGGCAGATTGACCGCGCCTTCGGTGAAGCGGTCGGCGGCCAGGGGAAACTGCTTCTCGAGCTCGGCCAGCGGCTTGGCCAGGCCCTGGATCGGGTTGGGGTTCTTCGCGCGCCCGGCGAATCGTACGCGGGCGTTGCCGGCGCGATCGAGCGAGGACAGCACCTTGATGCTCTCATCCGGATGCTCGCCCACCCAGCGCAAGAGCGGAGAGAGGTGGTCCATCTGCTCGCGGGAGAGATTCAGGCGGCGAATGCGGCTGACCACGACGCGATAGGTGTGCTGCGCCTGGATATGTCCGCGGCCGGCGTCGCGCGTGCGCGGGTCGAGAAAGAGAGCCACGCCCTCGGCAAGCCTCGCTTCCATCTGCTGCCGCTCTTCGGCGCTCACGGCGAGGTTAGTCTGCAGCGCTTTGGCGGTTTCCAGGCAGGTTTCGAGCATCGGCACGAGCTGATTGTCGGCTTCCGGTCGCGCCACCGCCGCGCCCAACGCCACGAGCTGCGTACGAAGTTGCGGCGAAACCGCGAGTTGCGATGCTTCGGCCGCCAGTTCCGCGGGCGTTCGCCGTTCGGTGTTCCTGGGCGGACGCTCCGGCAGGACCAGCTTCGGGCGCATCGGCGCCAGCTTCTTCTCGTTCAGCCCCGCCATCAGTCCGATCGCAACACCCGTGCGCCGGCAAACGTCGTCCATTTCCTTCACACCGGCGGTGCCCGGCAAGACAAAGGTGATTTCGTGTATCCTGGCGGCTGCCGCAGCCTGGGCGGCCGTAAGTTTACCTCCCTGGGTCTGGCACAACTCATCAACCAGACCGATGGCCTCCTGGATCAGGTGTGCCCGAAGTCTCGCGCCAATCTGCGGATCACTGGACGGCTGCGCCGCGGCGGCCAGGTTGCAGACCCAGCGGTGCAGAATGCGCAGGTCGATGTCGAGTTCGAGCCTGGAGAGGCGGTCACCCGCCATGTCCGGCCGCAACATCATCCGCTGCGCCGCCTCGTTTTCAGACTGTTCCGCCTGCTCCTCGAAGATCGCCTTGAGCGGTACGGCGTCGGACCCCGGCTGCTTCTGGGCCGAATACAGCGGCGACCCACACAGCAGCATGCCCCCCGTGAGCCACACTCCCCATCGTTTCGTTGCAAGCTTCATGAGCGGTTTCCTGGTACACGGGCATAACCACAGGTTCGCAAATGGCGTGCTGAAGCACACCCTGCGCGCCACATGCCCTTCACGGCGTGGTTGGTTCACCGGCCACGTCAGTTGTGGGCAGTGCCCACTACGAAAGCGCATCGGCGTAGACCTTCTCCAAGGCATCCACCATCGCCCGAGCCGAGAAACGCCGGGAGGCAAACTCCCGCCCGGCATCACCCATGCGGCGGCGCAGTGATTGTTCCTCACTAAGTACCGCCAATCTGGCGGAAAGTTTCCTCGCATCGAACGCCGGAACCAGGAACCCGGTCTCACCGTCGATGAGCCCTTCGCGATTGCCATCCACGTCGTAGACCACCACCGGACACCCCGCAAGCTGTCCCTGCGGAATGGCCCGCGCCAAACCCTCCCGCCGCGACGGATGCACCAGAATGTCCATCGCCTGCGTCAGTTCGGGAATGCGCGACGGCGGAACGAGCCCCGTGAGAATGAACCGATCCTGCAAACCCATCTCGCGGATACGCCGCTCGAAGGCCGGCCGCAGAAGCCCGTCGCCCACCCACAGAAACCGCAGGTTCGCCAGCCGCCCACAGAGTTCCGGCGCGGCGCCCAGCAGATCGTCGTGCCCCTTGAGATGGAACAGCCGCGCGATCGTCCCGACGGCCACATGCTCCGGCGCAAGCCCCAGACTGCGGCGAACCTCTTCACGCGCCATCGGCGGCGACAGGAACGGTTCGATCTCCATGCCCGAGTAGACCGTGACGTACTGCTC
>JBEKVL010001049.1:0-2370 GCA_049514055.1 Tepidisphaeraceae bacterium
TACGTGATCTCGGGCGCAGTACTCAAGGACAGCGGCTGCGGCCAGACGTGGGAGACGCCGTCGCTCTGGTGGTCGGCGGACGGCAGGAGCTGGACGCGCAACAAGCTACCCGGGGTCGCGACGGCAAGCGACGCCTACATCACCACGACCAAGGTCAGCGACAACGCCCTGATGGCCGTCGCTAACGAGTGGGACGAGGCCACGCAGGTCAACTCACAGCAGGTTTGGGTCAGCAGTGACGGCAACGCTTGGAAGCTCGTCGCATCGCCGTCGAGCATGCTCGGCGATGGCATCATGACCGACGGACGACGCGGCCTCGTGGTCGCCGAGCCAGGACCTGGCTCCGACGGACCTCCGACGGTAGCGACCGTCGCGGACGACCTGTCGGTCAAGACCCTGAGTCAGACGGGCGATGTCGCGGTCTACTCGGCGGCATTGGCACCTGTGTGGCTTGCTACCCTCGGTCCAACCGGAGTCGTGATCCTCAGCTTAGATGGCCTCGATCTGTGGCTGGGTGTGCCGGCCGCGTCCTGAAGTCGCGTTGGGGTCGCCAACGTTGTTCGGTTGGGGGGTCTGGTCAATCCCGTTGTCTCAGCATGTCCCGACGTGTGCCCGTCAGGCACAGTCGCCCGAGGTGCCCGGGCCCGGCGGCGGGCCGAGAAGCGGCGGCCCGGACCACACGTCGATTCGCCCGCACGACAGATCAACCCGGACGGCGTCACCGTGCGCAGCACCCCCACCGCTCGGGTAGCTCGTCTGCCATACATCGCCGGACCGAACGGTCATCGACGAGAGGACGCGGCCGCTCGGCGAACGAGTCTCGACTGTCCAGGGAAGCCCCGGCAGCGCAGCCTTGATCGGGTCCTGGTATCCGCCGGGAGGGACGACCTCGACGACCGAGCCGTTGACCACGAGCGTGACTGCGATGGTCGTGTAGTTGGCGATGCTCGGCGTCATATTCGCGGTCGGGCTCGGCGCGGCCGTCGCTGGCGACTCACTCGCACCACCACCCCCGACGCAGCCACTCACCGCCATCGCTGCCAAGACCAGCCAGGACACAAGCCGCCGGCTCATGATCGCCCCCTGAACTGCTCAGTCCTATCACGTATTCGTCAGCGCACTGGCACGGGATCACGCGCACACACGCCTCCGCGAGGCCGCAATCTGACATAGAGACGGTGAAGCAAGGGGTAGGCACTAGGTCGCTTGAATAGCCGCGACCGTGGTCGGTGACTGGAGCGTAAACGGTCGCGATGCGTCCGACATTCGGCGTCGATGACCCCACGCCGACCATCGAGACGACGCGACGTCCCGATGGGGCCCTTCAAGACCGAGGACGATGTGAGGCTCGAGCCAGTGAACACCAACGCCACGGTCGTCTTGCCCACCATCGCCCGGACAAGGGGCCCATCGAATGATCCTGGCGGACGTTCGACCCACAACTCACGCTCGCGGAACCGTCCAGCCCAGACAGAACGGATGTCCTAAACTCCGACCATGTGCGGACGCTTCACCCAGAGACCAACGAGCGAGATCGCGGCTATCTTCGCCGCAGAGGATCGGCTCAATGACAGGGGCACGCACTTCAACGTCGCTCCGACACAGCGGACCGCAGTCGTGGTCGAACGTCCGGATAACGAGCGGGCGGTCGTGGGCTACCGCTGGGGTCTCGTACCTTCGTGGACGGATAGGAATGTCCGCGCTCCTACCAGGATGTTCAATGCCCGTAGCGAGACGGTCGCCCTCAAGCCAGCCTTCCGGGGCCTGCTGGCGAAGCACCGCCTGATCGTGCCAGCCGATGGCTTCTACGAGTGGCGGCGCGGCCCAGAGCTTGCCCGCCAGCCCTACTACATCCGCCGCGCTGACGGCAAGCCACTGGCCCTCGCCGGGCTGTGGGCGTCATGGCACGATCCGGATCGACCTCGGGATCCTGATCCGCTCCGCTCGGCAACCATCCTGACCACCGTGCCGAACTCGCTCCTGGGTCAGATCCACAACCGAATGCCCGTCATCCTGCCGGAGTTCGACTGGGACCGCTGGCTGGACCCGACACTCACCGACGCGACGAGTTTCTTCGAGCTGCTGGCGCCCGCATCCGACGATCTGCTCGAAGCGATCCCGGTCGGGCCGGGCGTTAACTCGGCCCGCAATCAGGGCCGAGAGTTGGTCGAAGCGGTCGGCCCGGCGCTTATCGTCTGAGTGAGCGGCCGGATACGTAAGCGACCCCCAGCGGCGATATTCCCAATCCCAGAAGCAATCCCTCGCGGGCTCCAGGTTAGGAACGCGTCTCGTGGGTGGTTACGGCACGTACATCTCCGCCCCATAGCTGGGATCCACAAGGGCCACGCCTCCGACGATGAGCACGCGCCC
>JBEKVL010001050.1:0-2368 GCA_049514055.1 Tepidisphaeraceae bacterium
GCCCCCCACGCATTGCCCCTTGGCAGTCGGCGACGGCCCGCAACCCACGACCAGCAGTGCCAGGGCACACATCAGCCCGAACAGCAGGGCCGACAATCCTAAATCTCTCATGAGTCATCCTCCTTTTTGGGGCGAGTTTCTAAATGGGCTATCAGCGCGCCTACCCAGCACGCATGCCAGAGAATCACTACAGCTACCATCCACCGTGCTGCCCCTGGCTCAAGCCAGCACATTTCCGAGATGGTTTCCAGGCCCACGATCAGCCGCCACCCATCATACACCAGGTAGCCGGCTTCCAGGGTGAACATCCCGACGGCGATAGCCAAAAACTGATACGTCACACAGCACCCGAACACAAGAACACGCGAGCGGGAGCCACATCGTAAGCACGGTGAGGCCCCCGCGAATGAAACGCTCAATCATCGACCAGGTACACCATGAATGCTCCGTCGAGCATGTAGCTGGCCCCCGTGGGAATCACCTGCCAGCCCGCCGGCGGAAAGAGCAGGTCAAGGACCGGCCCGCACGCGCGAATGAACACCATGCCGGTGAAACAGAGGGTGAAGGCCGCTACGTCCCTCATCCCTGGAGATCGGCAACCACCTGCTGCGCCGCTGCCAGCGCCGAGGCGTTAGCCGTGGACACCGCCGCCTGGTCATTCTCCGCCGCCGCCTGTGCCGCTGTCAGTGCCGCCTGTGCCGCTGTCAGTGCCGCCTCATCGGTCGATTCCTGCGCGATTGCACCGTCCAACGCGCTCACCGCCGCGGTGAGTGCTGCCAGGTCCGCGTCCAGGTTGCCCTGGCCGGCCCGGATTGTCCCGCGCTTGGCCCGCAATTGCGCCCGTGCTAGTGCCAGTCTCGGATCAGTTACCCCGAACAGCGCTAACAGTGTCTCGGTGTCGGTCACCAACGTTTCAGTGTCGGTAATTGCCGAGGTCCACGACCCCGCCGCAATGTCTCCCAGCACCTTGCCCGTGTCGGTAAGGACCGCCGCCAGGTCGGCGAGGAACGCCTGGAAGTCGAATCCGGCCCGCAAGGCTATCATGCGCACCGTGGCACCCAGCACAGCCAGGAGCGCCATCACGAACGCCGCCGCATCAGCCAGCGCCGCCGTGATATTGCCGTCGCCGACTGCCTGTACCAGTGCGAGCAGGTCGGTAATCACCGTTCCCCAACCGCCGAACGGGGGAGGCGGAGGATTCGGCCCCGTCACCACCTCGGCCAGCACTGCCGAAGTGCTACCCGCGTAGTTGCTGTCACCGGCATAGACTGCCGTAATGCTGTGCGTGCCCGCCGTCAGGCTGGCCAGCGGGAAAGTCATCGTGCCGTTTGCATCGACCGGCCCGCCGCCGATCGCGCTTGCCCCGTCGTCAATCGTCATCTGCCCTGTTGCCGTGCCGCCATCCTGTGTGGCCACGTGCGCGGTAATCACCGGCACCTGTCCCACTGTGACCGGGTTGGCCGTGCTTTGAATGCCCACCGTGGTAGGCTTCGTTGGGGTTGTTGGTTGGTAGACCGTCACTGCATCCTCCGTTGGTGTACCCGCTACCTGTGTCGTTGTGCTTGGCTGTCGGAGCCAAGCCTCGAACACGATAGAGGTATTGGTTGTGGTGTCGAAAAAGCCGATGGTTGACCAGGTGTTGATGGCGAAGCCAGGAGTGTTGGGGTCAACACCACTTGGAACCACGGCCCCAGCGTTGTATTCCGCGTTGATCGCGTCAACAAACTGCTGTGCCGTGCCGTATCCGCAATACTCCATGTCATGATCTTCGTTGTCGGAAGTCTCCGGCGAGGCTCCGACAAGGAACCAGCCTTGCTGATTGCCAGCGCCCGAGGGCAGCTGATCCGCCGCCAATCCTACCTTGATCGTGCCCCGTGGACTCTGCGTGCCCGCCGCATAGATCGCCTGCCGCAAGGTGTCCGGGTCTGTCCAATCGACGGACAACGGGGTAGGCCCGTCACCGTAGGTGCCCGTTCCGCTCACCATGCCAGACTGAGACATCTGCTGAACGACGGTAGTAAGGTCAGCGCCATTCAGATCGCCGTTGTCGCTGGCCCACTGAATGACCTCTGCATCAGTGATGAACAGACCGCCGACGGCCTTGTTGAACGCCTCGCCAGCCGAGACGCAATCGCCGTATTGGTCATTACCCCAAAAGCTATTCTGCTTGGGGAAGGCGAAGAAATAGGCCGGGATAGCGCCGGCCCGTGGGCGAAACGGCATCGCACCTGCCAACACATGGCGCTTGGTCGGCGTTAACCCACGGCGGAACGGCCCCCCCGTGGCGTTGCAAATGTGAACGGTTGCCATCGAATCCTCCTTATGCTGGTTTGTGGGCCTTGTGAACGGGCACATCCCCCGGATGATA
>JBEKVL010001051.1:0-2367 GCA_049514055.1 Tepidisphaeraceae bacterium
CTGCCCATGCCACCCGGTCAGAGAACCAGGGAACCTGTATCACTACTCACTTGACGGCTGGTGCCTTGTAGAAGCCGAAGTTTCGACTCTGGATCACCTGGCCGGCCTTTACGGTAACCGTGAATGCGCCGCCGCGCGGCGTGGTGCTCTGCCACTTGGCCACGGGCACGACTCGGAGCGTATAGGTTCCCGGCAGCAGGTTGTTGAAGGCGAACCGGCCGAGTGAATCGGTGACGACGGATGTTTCGTAGGAGTCGAAGATGCCGTTGCCGTTGGAGTCGATGTAGACCCGGAAACCGGCGAGGCCTTTCTCGTTGAGGGCCCAGAGGCCGTTGCGATTGGCATCGGAGAAGACGCCACCGGACACGGAAATGCTCTGCGTGAGCCCGATGTCCTGCATGAAACTCTGGCCGGATCCGACGGTCGGCAGTGGATTGCTGAGGTCGGTGGTCAGGCGATAGCCCGGAGGCACCTGGATGCCGACCTGCTGGCCCTGGACAATGGCCACGTTCGAGAACGTGTAGCGGCCCGTGGAATTGGTGAACGCGGCGGGTTCGCCGGAATCCCGCCGGCCGTTGCCGTTGGTGTCGAGGAAGACGGTCACGTTGGGCATGGGCTTGTCGGCCGAGTTGCGGACGCCGTTGGCGTTGGCGTCGTTGTAGACGATGCCCGTGATGGTGTTGTCGCGGAGCATCGGGAAGGACAGGCCGTAGATCGGCGTGTTGAGCGTGCGGGTGATGTAGGCGGTGGAAACACTGGGAGCGCGGAAGTAGTCGCCGGCCGGGGCGACCACGCGCACCCACCAGTTACCCACCGGGACGTTGGGCAGCGAGAACATGCCGGCCGAATCGGTGGTGGCGATGACGTCACCGGCGTCGGGGATGTTGTTGTCGTTGACATCGACGTAAACGGTGACGCCGGCCACGCCGGGATCGTTGAGCGCCCGGTGATCGTCGGCGTTGCGGTCCTCGAACACGCTGCCGATGACCGGAGCCTGGCCGAGGGCGCCGAACACGGCCGGCAATACGGTGGTGCCGTTCTGATTGCTCGTCAGCACGAAGCCGGCCGGCAGGTTGGCACGGATGACGGTGTTGGCCTGGTGGACCGGCGTGAGCGTGAAGGTTCCATCGGCGGCGGACACGGTGCTGGCTTCGCCGGTGTCGAGGATGCCATTATTGTTGGTGTCGGCATAAATCACGGCGCCGCCCAGCCCGCCTTCACCGGGATCCTGAACGCCATTGTTGTTATTGTCGGTGAAGACCGTGCCGGTCACCTTGTAGTAGTCGGCCAGGCCGAAGTTCGCGGCGGTGGTGGCCGCGACGCCCGCCACGGTGGCGTCTCTTTCACCGTTGTCGGGGATGGTGTAGAAGAGGGCATCGGGTTTGACGATGGCGACATGGTAGGCCCGACCGGCAGGCCCGGGAACTGGTAGTAGCCGTCGGCGTCGGTGGTGGTGACGGTTTCGGAGCCGTCGAGGATGCCATTGTTGTTGGTGTCGAGGAAGACCTGGACATCTGCGATGCCGGTTTCGCCGCTGGTCTGGACGCCGTCGTAATTGGCGTCATTGAAGACAAAACCGGCGATCTGCGGGAAGGGGAGGACGGTGAGGTCGAGCGTCTGGGTGTCGGAGACCGACGCCAGGGCATCGGTGTACCAGGCCTGGACGGTGAACGGGCCGGCCGCGGCATAAGTATGGGCCGCGGTGGAGGGGTTGCCCGGGATCACGTCGACCAGGCCATCGCCCCAGTCGATGTGCCAGTAGCCGGCGGGCTCGATCGGGTCCTTGTAGTAGATGGCGCTGAGGTTGATCGTCGTGGGGATGTTCTGGATTGCGCGCGGGCCGGCGAGGGAGATCGAAGCCACCGGCGCGGCGTTGGTGACTGCGAGGACTATTTCGGAGATCGCGCTGGTCTTGCCGGAACTGTCGACAACGCGAGCGGCGATGTTGTGGAAAGAAGATGCGAACCACCGTCCCGCGGGCACGACCGGGTCGGGGCCGCTGGCGTTGGCCACAAAGGTGACGCCGTCGTAGTCGTAATCCCACTGGTAACCCGCGATGGTGTTGTTGCCGAAAACGCGGGTCGAGTATGTAAAGGTGACGGGCTGGTCTTCAGCGGTGGTCGTCGGGCCGGTGAGGTTGATGATCGGCACGTTGTTGAACTCGCCCACGAAACGGGCCACGGCGATGCGTGCCGTGGTGGTGGCCGGGTTGGCGATGGCGCCGACGGCGAAGAGGGCGCCGCTGTCGGCAAAGACCATCCCGTCGACGCGCGCCGTCTGGTTGGCCGGCGGGCTGAGGAGCACGGTGGTGGGAATGTTGGCATCAACCAGGCCGTCGGCCGTGAAGCCCGCGATGCGGAACCAGTC
>JBEKVL010001052.1:0-2366 GCA_049514055.1 Tepidisphaeraceae bacterium
AGGCGGACAAGGACAAGGCGGTGGACAAGGTGGAAGACCTAAGACGCAAGGCGGAGGCAAAGCTCGCGCCGACTACCCGGAAGTCGCAGGATTGAACAGCCCTGCCACACCGGTAACTGGTCTGCGAACCCCGAGTGGGAAACCGTTTACCAAGGCTTGCTTCAACTGGTTCTAAAAAGAAAGAGAGATGCCATGAACTGCAAGTATCTGCTTCTCGCCGCCGTTGCGGCTTGGGTGCCTCTTTGCAACTCCACGCGAGTTCTCGCCAGTACCCTGCCGGTGCTGGGGTCGGCGGAAGATTTCGCGGTCCTGGGTCACACGACAGTGACCAACACCGGCTCAACCGTCATCTTCGGCTCAACCAGCACCCTCGCCAATGTGGGTGTCTTCAATCTCGGGACGGTTGCTGACGCGAGTACCGGTTTCTCCGCATCAGGCAACACGTTCGTGGGGCCAGGCACGAACACCGATGGCCCAGGGGTCGTGAGTGCCCCGGCGGCGGTACACTTGGGCAGCCCGGCCGCGGGGTTGGCTCGGAATGATCTAATCGTTGCGTACGCCGCCTTGGGATCCTATGGAACCGCGACGAATCTAACGGGCCACGACCTGGGCACCTCCGGCACACTACCACTCGGTACACTCGCTCCGGGCGTCTATTCGTTTGCGACAACGGCCCAGTTGAATGGCGCACTCAAGCTCGACGCCGGGGGCCTGGACGGTGGCGTCTGGATCTTCGAGATCGGGACCACGCTCACGACCGCCAGCGCCTCGGCCGTGCAGTTGATCAACCCCGGTGGAAAACTCGGCTCCGATGTCGGCGTGTTCTGGCTGGTTGGCTCCTCGGCGACGCTGGGCACCACCACGGCGTTCGAAGGCAATATCCTGGCGCAGACGAGCATCACCCTCGACACCGGAGCAACCCTCTATAACGGAAGAGCCCTGGCGGAAAACGGCGCGGTGACATTGGATTCCAACATCATCAGTGACATCTGCCCGCCGGCGTCGTTCGCCCCCAACAGCGGCCCCGGTTTCAGCGGCGGTGTGGGCTTTGACAGCATCAGCGGCAAACTCGTGCCGGTCGAGCAAGTGACGGTGCCGGAACCAGCTACGTCCGCGCTTGCCGCGGGCGGCGCGGCGGTCTTCCTGGCCCGACGGATTCGCAGACGGCCGCAAACACAGCGAATCTGCATATAGCGCTATCGCCGTGGCTGCGAAAGGCTTGCGACATTCAAGTTCAACACGAAAGGAACTGCATATGAATCCCCAACGCATGGGCGGCATCGTCTTGATCATCGTCGGTGTGATTCTTTTTCTCATCGGCATGAACGCATCGGACTCGGCGGCGGATCGGTGGAGCAACTTCTTCACCGGGCATTTCACCGACAGAACCATGTGGTACATCGTCGGCGGCATCGCGTCGGCCGTGGTCGGTCTGATGCTGAGCATGATCGGCGGCCGGAGGATTTCAACGTGAGTTTCATCACGCACCGTGTGTGATGTGGCTGGCGAATCATTTTGCGCTTCCGGATGCGTATCCGGCGGCATCGGTTCTCGATCTCGGTAACTTCGGGCCGGAGTGCGGGCATGGACCCGGCGACGGCCATCCTGAAAAGGACATGCTTATGAAACGATACCCATTGAGAGTGACCTGTCTGGTAGCCGGCGTGCTCGGCTTGCTGGTGATGACCGGCTGTGCGACGGCGCCGCGTTCGGTGGAAGGCAAGGCCAACATTGAGAACGATGCCGCCGTGGCTCTGGCCAAGGCGAAGACGAGCGACCCAACCCTGATCGGCATATTCGACGCCGCCGCGGGCTACGCTGTCTTCCCATCGGTCGGCAAGGGCGCCGTGGGGGTCGGCGGGGCCTACGGCAAGGGCGTGCTCTACGAGCGAGGCATCCCCGTGGGCTATTGCGATTTGAGCCAGGCGTCGATCGGCTTCCAACTCGGTGGGCAGGCCTATACCGAAATCATCTGCTTTAATACCGTGCAGGCCGTTGAGACCTTCAAGCAAGGCCACTTACGCTTCGACGCCCAAGCCACCGCCGTGGCGCTCAAAGCGGGCGTCGGCGCCAATGCGAAGTTCACCCACGGCGTGGCAGTCTTCACCATGGACGAGGCGGGCCTGATGTACGAGGCCTCCGTCGGCGGACAGAAGTTCACCTACCAGGCCAAGTGACCGACACCATCGGCCGCCTGGGAACCGCTCCCGGATGATGATGGTGGCAATTCGGGTGCATGACACAATCGGGATAGCGCCGGCCAAAGCCGGTGAGGTGTAACGGATGAAAGAGCCAGACGATGAAGACGTAGCGAGTCACATCGGCCCCGAGTCATGCGAGGGCGTCGGCAACGGCGCACTTGAAGC
>JBEKVL010001053.1:0-2366 GCA_049514055.1 Tepidisphaeraceae bacterium
CCGGCCCCACGCGGACGATCCCAGCGGCGACTCGCTGAGGTAGGTCAGCCCGTATTCTTCCAACTGTCGCTCGAACTCGTGAAAGTGGAACGGCCGGTTGATCTCGTCGAGGTGCTCGTGCAGCACGTAATAGTCGAGTTGATCGACGATCTCGCGGGCCTCGTCCGCGACAATCTTCGCAAAGAGGCTGTCCCGATCCGACACGGCCTCGGCCGCGATCGCCATCATCCGCCGCGCCTCGGTTATCTTCTGCTGCGGTGTCTCAAACCTGCCGGCGTGGAAGGCCATCATGTCGCGCGCGATGCCGCGGAGATGCCAGCCGGGATAGGTGTTGAAGCTGATGTAGGCGATGCCGCGGGGCGACAGATGCCGGGCGCACAGCTCGACGATCTTGCGGCGGACGGGCTCGGGGACCCAGGAATAGACCCCGTGGCAGATAACGTAGCCGAATTGGCCCGCGTCGGCGGGGAAGTCCATCAGGTCCAGCGCGTGCAACTCGACATTGGAAAGCTCCAGTGCCTCGGCCACGCGCCGGGCCATCTCGATCTGCCGCGGCGAGAGGTCGATGCCGACGAACTTCGCGCCCGGCAACACCACCGCCGGCGGCAGCATGTTGCCGCCGGTGGCGCAGCCGATCTCCAGCACGCGGCAACCGCGGACCTCCGGCGAGGCGATCCCCAGAATCGCCGCGACGCCAGCCATGCTGTCCGGGTGCGTTTCCCAGTGTGAACCGGCCGCGTAGGGAGTCCGCTCGTAGCTGTCGAGAATGCCGTCGCCGGGCATCTTCCACGTCTCCCTTTGTAGCCGCAATGGTCCATCGCGGTCTTCGAGCAATTGTCGCCGTCCGCCGCAATGGTCCATCGCGGTCCTCGAGCAATTGTGTCCGCCGCGATCACCGATCGCGGCTACAGCCATGCATCAGACGTCGCAGATCGCCACGGCCTGCGCCAGCGAGGCGATCTTGTCCTTGCGGGCCGGCACGAATTCCTGGGCGACATAGCCCTTAAAGCCCGTCTCCACGATCGCCTTCATCACGGCCGCGTAGTTGATCTCCTGCGTCTCGTCGATCTCGTGCCGCCCGGGGTTGCCGCCGGTGTGGTAGTGGGCGAAGTATTGGCCGTTGGTCTTGATGCTGCGCATGAGGTCCCCCTCCATGATCTGCATGTGGTAAATGTCGAAGAGGAGCTTGAAATTCTCGGAGCCGACGGCCTTGCACAACTCCACGCCCCACGCCGATTTGTCACACTGGTAGTCCTTGTGGTCCACCCGGCTGTTGAGCAGTTCCATGACCAGGTTCACCTTCTTCTGCTCGAAGTACCCGATCACCTTTTTGATGCCCTCGGCGCAGATCTTGATGCCCTCGGCGTCGTCCAGTCCGCCGCGGTTGCCCGAGAAGCAGATGACGTTCGGGAAGCCGAACTCGGCATTGGCGTCGGCCAGTTTCTTGAGGGACTCGATGATGGGGTCGTGCTGTTCCCGGCGGTTGAACCCCTTGCCGATGCCGCCCCAGCATCCGGAGGTCATGGCACAGACCAGGCCCGCTTCCTTCAATGCCGGAAACGCCCTGGGCTCCTGGAGTTCGATCGACTTGAGCCCGATCTTCCTGGCGATCGGGATCATCTCATCGAGCTTGATGCCGCTGTAGCACCAGAGGCACACGGACTGGTTGATCCGCCCGTTCTTGACCACGGGCATGGCCATCCCCGCCGGCACGTCGGCCGCGAACGCCGCCCCGCCCATGGCGGACGCCGCCGTGATCCCGGCGGCCGCAAGCAGCCCGCGCCGGCTGAGTCGATTCAGGTCATTGGTCTGGTTCATCGCAAACTCCTCGCCGCAAAGGCGTTGTTGAAGGTTCCGGGACACTGAGGATGGCATTGTACCGTGATTTCGGCCCGGTCAACACCGGGGGGTTGCATCGAGGGAGCGCGGCGTGTGCCCGGAAATCCGGGCAAGTCGCAAACTGCCGGCATGACGAGAGTTGTCATCCTGAGCGTACTGGCGGAGCATCCGGCCAGACACTTCAAAGCCGGATCCTTCGCCAGTACGCTCAGCATGACAGCGCGGAACGAGAAAGGGGACATCCCACCTCATTGGGGCCTGAAAATGGGTCAGGGATCAATGTCAAAGTGATCGGCTTGATTCGTGGAATCCTGCGTGCTTCGCCTCGACCCCGATGGTACACTGGACACGACCTTCGGTTCCGGCGGCAAGGCGGTGGTGACCATGGGCAGCGGCGGCGTGAGCGCGAGCGAAATGACCCTCGATTCCTCGGGGAACATCACCCTTGTCGGCGCGGCCGACGGCAATGTGGCCATCGCCCGCTTCACGTCATCAGGATCGCTGGACACCAGCTTCGACGGCAATGG
>JBEKVL010001054.1:0-2366 GCA_049514055.1 Tepidisphaeraceae bacterium
CCAGGCATGGTCCAGGTCAAACTGCGACGGCGTCGTCGGGTGATCGGGATGCGAATGGTAGAACCCCACGACATCCAGTTTCAACCCGCGGGCGTGCTTTTCGCCACGCATCAGTTCGTCCGGCGTGATCAGGAAGCGGTTGCGTTTGGCCGACTCCTCGCGGGCGTTGGAGATGGGGTAGATTTCCTGCACGACCTTACGGCCATTGGCCTCGAACCGGCCGATCATCAACCCGCAGCACTCGTGCGGATAGTCCGCCTCGCCGTGCCGGCGGATCGCATCGAGTTGGGCCTGCGTCAGAACGATCATCGCTTCTCTCCTGTCCAGAAAGACTCGTTCAGATAGCGCGACCCGTTGTCGCAGAGGATGGTCACGACGACCGAGCCCGCCGGCAAAGTTCGCGCCAGCCGCAACGCGGCGAACACATTGGCGCCCGCGCTGACGCCGACGAGGAGCCCTTCTTCACGGGCCAGCCGTCGCGTGGTTTCCTGGGCGTTTTCGGTATCGACTTCCACCTGCTCGTCGGCCACGGATGGATCGTAGATCCCGGGAACCATGGCCGTTGACAGGTGTTTCATGCCCTCGAGGCCGTGCATGGGCGTATCGGGTTGCATCGAGATCACGCGTATGGCGGGGTTCAGTTCTTTCAGGCGGCGCGAGGTGCCAATAAATGTTCCGGAGGTTCCCATGCCCGCGACGAAGTGGGTGATGCGGCCGGATGTTTGTGCCCATATTTCCGGGGCGGTCGTCTCGTAGTGCGCCCGCCAGTTGGCATCGTTGTTGTATTGATCCGGGTAGAAGTATTGCTCCGGGTGCTCGGCCGCGAGTTGCTTGGCGCGGATCTGCGCGCCATCTGTTGCGGCCAGGGGATCGGTCTCGATGATCTGGCTGCCGTAGCCCCGGAGAATGCGTTTACGTTCCAGGCTGGCGTTCTTCGGCAGGCACACGGCCACGCGATAGCCGAGTGCCGCGCCGATCATGGCATAGGCGATGCCGGTATTCCCGCTGGTGGCGTCGATGATCGTCTTGTCTGGAGTGAGCCGGCCGGTGCGCTGCCCGTCGCGGATCATCGAGAGCGCTGCCCGGTCTTTGACCGACCCGCCAGGGTTCAGGTGCTCACCTTTCGCGTATACCTCGACGCCGGCTGGCAGGTCGCGCGTCAGCGTGTGCAGCCGGATCAACGGGGTGTTGCCGATGCCCTGAAGAACCGTCTTCCCAGTTTGCATGTCGTTTTTAATACGAGAGTTAACGATCAATCGATCGCCGCCAGGCGGGTCAGTAGCCAGATCGTTCATTGGGAGGGTAGCATTCACCATGAAACCTTGTTAATAATTCCTATAGTAATAATAGGTAATATTTGTAAAGAGTCAAATGACCTCCAGCCGGTGTTGGCGGCAGAGATCAGGGGGTCGGATCGAACCCGGGGAGATCGCCGCCTGGGCGGGGACAGAGACGTGGGGACTATTAGAGGGAGAACTGGAACTGTCCTCTAAGGACAAGCTCAGTGTCGAAGTTGCTGTCGCCGAGGTAGCCGTATTTGGTGTACGCGTTGGGCGAGCCATTGATGAGGTAGTTCACGTCCACGGTGATCTTGACGCGGCGCCCGGCCGAGCCGTGCTCGCCAAGGTAGTAGTTCACGCCGACGGTAATCTCGTGGAACTTGTCCTCGGTGGTGCCGCTGCTGCTGGCGAACTTGCTGCCAAAACCGAGGTAGCTGTAGCGGCCGCAGATTTCCCAGGCCGGATTGAAGGCATAAGCACCCTGGAGAATGAAGCCCCAGTCGGTGATGGCGTCGCTGCCCGTCGCGGCCGCATCGAAATGGGCGAGCGTTACCCCGCCGTAGAGCGAAATGCCGCTGGTGAACTTGGCCTGGGCATCGGGGTTGAATATGAGCGGGTCGCCGTTGCCACCCGTTGTCCAGTCTATCGGGCGCGGAAACATCCGCTTATTCCATTGACAACCAGCGGATGCGGGGTAAACTTCCCGCATAATAATACTACTCCTATAGGACAAATAGGAGTTTGTCGGAAGAGACCACACAAGGAAGGTTTCGCCATGAGCGCGCCGGATACAGGATCGGACGGCTGGTCATCGCATTCGCCAGATGCGGTGCTGGCGAGGAACCTTGTCCAAGCCAGGTCAAGTGCGTGTCTGACCCAGCAAGAGTTGGCGGCCAAGTCGCGCGTCTCTCGGGCGACGATCGCACAGCTTGAGACGGGCACGAGCGATCCCCGGCTGTCGACGCTCTCGCTGCTGGCCGAGGCGCTGGGGCTGGAGGCGTACGAGTTGTTATGCGATGGGCAGGATGCAGACAAGGAAGACCGAGGCAATGGTGAAGATGACATACGGGTTCGTTCCTCCGCCGC
>JBEKVL010001055.1:0-2365 GCA_049514055.1 Tepidisphaeraceae bacterium
AAGGAAGTACGCCTTGAGTCCGGGTCGTTCTCGCTTGCACGCCCACTCATCCTCGATGTTCCCAATGCCCAAAGCGAGAGACTCGGGCAATTACTCAACGAGGAATTGAAGCGGGCAGGCCTGCCCGCAGCGCAGGTGCGCGGACTCGATTCGCCATCGCCGGCATTTCGCCTGGCGGCCAACCAAGCCGCCCTGAAACTCCCATCGCTCCCCAACAATGACGCGGCTGAAGCTTACGCCATTGACATCCGCGACGATGAGGTCGTCTGCGTTGCCAGGGAACCGGGAGGAGTCGTCTTTGGCCTGCAGACGTTGTGCCAGTTGATCCGCGCCAATCGGCAGAATGACGCGATCCCCTGTCTGAGCGTGCGCGACTGGCCCTCGCTCCGCTGGCGGTGTTTCCAGGATGACATGACCCGCGGTCCCAGTTCCTCGCTGGATACCTTGAAGTTCGAAGCCGCGCTGGGCTCTTACCTCAAGCTCAATCTCATGACCTTCTACATGGAGTACCAGTACGCCTTCCGCAAACACCCGAAAATCGGCCCACCCAATGGCTCACTCACCCCGGATGAACTCACCGCGCTGGTCGACTACGTCAAACCCCTGCGCCTGAACATCCTGGGCAACCAGCAGTCGTTCGGCCATTTCGGCCAGATCCTCAAGCACCCGGAATACGCTCAATTGCGGGAAACCCGCGATGTCCTCGCGCCGGTTCGCGAAGAGACCTATCAGTTGCTCGACGACCTCTATTCCGAAGTCTGCCCGTTGCTTCCCTTCCCGTGGTTCAACGTCTGCTGCGACGAAACCTGGGGCCTGGGCACGGGTCCGTCGAAGGAACTGGCCGCCAAGATCGGCGTCGGCGGCGTTTACGTCCGCCACATCCAGCGCGTTCACGATCTGCTGCGAGACAAGTACAAAAAACGCATGATGATGTGGGGCGACATCATCCTGCAGCACCCGGGCAACCTGAAGGACATCCCCAAAGACACCCTCATGCTGACCTGGGGTTACGACGCCCGCGCCAACTTCGAAGACCAGATCGTTCCTTTCGCCAAATCCGGCTATGAATTCTTCGTCTGTCCCGGCGTGAGTAACTGGAACCGGATTCTTCCCGACTTCGGCATCGCCCAAATCAATATTCGCAACTTCGTCCGCGATGGAGTCAAACATGGCGCCATCGGCATGATTAACACCGACTGGAAGGACGATGGGGAATCCCTCAGTGCCGTCAAATGGCATGCCGATGCCTGGGCCGCCGAATGCGCCTGGAACGCCTCGGCCACAACACCCGAGGCATTCAACCGTCGTATTGGCGCGGTACTCTTTGGCGAAGCGGAGGATCATTTCGGACAGGCGGTCGAACTGCTCGCCAAGGCACACCGGCTGCCCGGGATGAAGGACATGATGAACTCGCGCTTCTGGGAGAAAGACTTCGCCCCGGCCGCCGGCCCGGCCAGGATACAGGCAACTGCAACCAGCTTGCTCGCCGTGGTCCGCCCGGCCATCCAGAATCTGGAAGCCTGTCGCCGTGAAGCCAGGTGTAATGAGCATGTGCTCGATACCCTGCTGTTTGGCGCCCGCCGGATGGAGTTGATCGGCCAGCGGATGCTGGACGGCCTGCAAGCGGCGCAACTCTACGCCAAGCTGAGCGAACATCCGCAGCATCCCAAGGCAATTGAACCGATCGAGCAGCTCATTCAGAAGAACCGCGATGTCCATGAGGCCTTGGCAAAAGAGTTCGCCACGCTCTGGCGAGTTGAAAGCAAGCCATACGCACTCGATTGGACCCTCGCCCGCTACGCTCGCACCGTCGAAGACTACAGTGCCCTGCTTCGCAAGTTGGCCGATGCCCGTTCGGCCGCCACTGCCGGCCGGCCGCTGCCATCGCCGGAAGAAATCGGCCTGCCCATACCCAAACCGCTGGCCCGGCTGATCCGGCCGCGTGAAGTTCTCGCGACACCCTTGTCACCGGACCTGCCCTGGGCAGACCCGGCCGCCACCCATCGGCTGGGGCTGGTCATCAGTGCCGCCGATGCCGATCGCTTCGATCTGCCCGTGGAAGTCGAGCTGGCCTTGCCCAATGATCTGGCCGGCAAACCCGTGCGCGCGTTTCAGATCGGCGACCGCGAGCATCAACGTGAACTGCTCCCCCAACTGGACGGATCAGGACAGGTGGACAAGCGCAGGCTCATCCTCCTCTTGCCCGGCCCGCTCCCCAAGGGCACCGAAGCATCGGTTCACGTCTATCTCGGATTACCGGTGCCGCCACCGCCGCTGGCAACGGCGGCATGCACCCATGCCGGCCCCAGCGCCATGCACTGGCTTGAGAATGATCGTGTGCGCCTCTTGCTCGGTGACGAAGGCT
>JBEKVL010001056.1:0-2355 GCA_049514055.1 Tepidisphaeraceae bacterium
ATGCCGGTTCGCTGGCCGCGCTGGCCGAGTTGCTCCAGGCCAACGACGCCGCGCCTTCTGCGGCAATGGCCGCCACGGGGCCACGGCGGTCGGTGTTCGGTCCGCTGGTGCATCGCGTGGAACGCATTCTGGGCACCGCACAGTACGACGGTCTTGGGCGTCGGCACTGGTTGACCGCGGCCGCGGCGGCGTGCCTGGCGGCGGCCGCGATCGTCTCGGCGATGAGCGGGACGGCGGCGTCCACGCCCGGCTCAGCCACTGAGGAGCAGGACTCAACCCAGGCGAGTCAGCAAGAGTCAGCCGAGCCGAAGTTGCCGGCCAGCCACGTGCCGGTGGAGAAGGCGTGGACGCAGTCCAAGGCGCTGGCCGACACGCCGGCCAACCGCAAAGCGCTCCAGGGGCGACCGTGGGACCGGCAGGGAACCTCCGTCCGCGGGCGCGTCGTGGCCGCCGATGACGGCAAACCGCTGGCATGGGCGATGGTCTACGTGTCGGCGCCGCCAACCAAGGACGCCCCCGACGGCACCGTGCTCGCCAAGACCCTCGCCGACCGCGAGGGTCGCTTCCAACTCGACTATCGGCCGGACAACGCCCAATCGGGCGCCGCGCGCCTGCCGGAAAACGGCCAAGTGACGTTCGGGATCATCAAACTCCGCCGGGACGCGTGGGAGTATCGCGAGGAGGTCCGTTTCGCTCTCGAACCGGGAAAGACTAAAGACATGGGCGAACTGAAGGCCAAACCCGCACCGCCCGTCAACATCTGGGGACGACCACGTACCGCGGTCCAAATCGCTAACATTGATGCCATGCGTCGTCTGGAGCACGTCATTGGCGCTCCGTCGCGATTCAAACAGGCGGCGGGGATTGAAGCGGTGGAGGGCACGGCGGTCGTTGATGGCCAAGAGCGGACCTACTTCGTGCTGCCGTTGCCGTTGGGAGTGAACACGTCCGCGAAAGTGGCCGGCTTTGCGAGCGAGTCCACGTCCGCGCCGCTGGAAGTCTTGGGCGCCAACGACGAGTGGACCGCGTTGGCCGACGATCCGGCATTGCTCAAGGGCAAAGGGCCGCACAAACTCTCGCAGCGCGTCTTCGACACGCTGGACCTCAAAAAGTCCGCAGTGACACTGGCGGCAATCCGCCGGGCGGCCGCGCTGAAGGAGAAACTCGATCATCTTACCATCGAGATTCGCTACCACGGCAACGACAAGGCGCATCGCTCGTTGTTCCTCCATACGGCGTCCGGAGACGTTCGCCCGCCCTTCGGCCCGGCCGTGCGCATCGAGCCTGCGTCGGCCGCGCCGATCATCGACCAGTTGCTCGCCGACGGCTTCCTCGCCCGAGCGGAAGACTGGGCATTCCAGGGTAGGGATTCCGTCTGGCTTGACGGCGGCTCGGTCTACGCGATCAGGATCCGAAGCACTGTAAGCGACTTCCACGAGTACCTCGGTTGGGACCTGGCGATGCTCCGCCGCCTGGAGGGCCTGCGAAAGGCGATGAAGGGCGAGGCCGCCAAGGAAATGGACAAGCTCCTGGCCGCTCTCGAACCGCAGCGGAAGGAGTGGGAGAAGGCATCAGCGGCAACCGAGCCGCCCGCGGCCGGCGCCAAGGTACAGAAGTTGGTCGCCACTCTGTCGAACTCCGACGTTCAATGGGATGCCGACCATATCGGGCTGAAGCCGACGGTAGAGGGTCAACCCGTGAAGGAACTCTTGGTGTTGGGGCAGCCCGACAAAACCGGTGCGCCTCCGACGGATGAGGCAAAATGGAAATGGGAAGGCAAGCTTGGCGTGCCACCGCCAACGGAATATGAATTCGACGAACACGGGTGGCCCGTCCCTCTGCCAGCCAGAGACGATCAATGGCTTGAGTATTATGGCCAGCACGGCTGGCCCCGGCCTCCTCTATCGGACAACAGCCGAAGAACGGATGGAACGCGGGTTTTGAGGAAGCGCGAGGAGTTTCGCCTCCGACGTCAGATCGCGTCCTCCAACGGGCAGCTTTGGGCCGAGGACATGAAGGCTAGGCTGCCGAGAGGTTGGTCGGCAAAAAGTGAAGACTTCACGGTCAAGATCACCAGGGCCGAGCCAGTGGAATGGAGCACGGCCACAGCCTACGAGACGAAGAAGACGTACGAACTGCTGCGGAGGTACCGCAAAGAGCTGGGCGAAGAGCCGAAACGCGCACCCTACGAGATTGTGGTCCATTTCGAACCGCGGTGGAGCGAGGAGCAGCGATGGGAGGCGGGTCAAGAGAACCAACGGATCGACGCGGAACTGAGGCGACTTCAGTGGCGGATGACGGACTTCCGGCTGGACCCGGTGACGAAGTTCCAGCACGACGAACCAGAACGATACG
>JBEKVL010001057.1:0-2351 GCA_049514055.1 Tepidisphaeraceae bacterium
CAACGGCCCGGCCGATCAAGCCGTCACCCTTGGCACGGTCGCCGTGGCTGTCTGCCGCATCGTCCAACTCCACGGCGGCCTCCTGCACACCGTCCTGCCCACCAGCCCCCGCTACGCCGTCCGCGAACTTGAATTCGTCGAGTTGTATCCGCCCTCCAGCCCCCAGCAGACCTTCTCCGGCAGCGAATTCCTCGGCATCATCGGCCGCGTCGAAGACTACCAGCGCGGCAACCCCGCCAACGCCCCCGCCGCCGTCCTCCCCTCCGAACTTGCCCTGCCCGCAACCCAACCGGCCAGGTAACGAACGGGGCAAGATTGTATCCACGGTCTGGCCTGCGAGTCCGGCTTCGCCGGCGTCCTACGTTCCGTCGGCGTTGGCATCACTAAACACGCTACCGGCGAGGTTTGGCCAGGGTGCGAGCGCGAAGCAACCGGGATCACTCTCCATCATCTATTCCGCAGCGCCCAGGGCTTCACGCACATACTCGTTTGTCCGCAACTCATCCGCCAGCGTCGATGGATCGCCGTGGCCGGGCAGGAGCGTGGTTTCCCTCGGGAGTTTCATGACGCGGCGGATCGACGCCTGGAGCGTCGCGTAGGAGGAATCCGGCAGATCGGTTCGGCCCACGGCGCTCATGATGATCAGGTCGCCGCCGATGATGATTTTCTCGGCCGGGAAGTAGTACATGACATGCCCGGACGCATGGCCGGGCGCGTGCAGGACTTCAACCGTGAGCGAGCCGATCGACAACTTCTGGCCGTCTTCCACATACGCATCCGCCGATCGCGGCGGGATCTTGAACGGGAGCGGGAACTGCGAATTTGGGTGCTGAATTTTGGGTTCGTCGAGCTTGTGAACCAGCACCTTTGCGTTGGGAAAACGCTGCGTGACCACCGCGTGATCGGCCATGTGGTCGAAATGGCCGTGGGTCAGCCACAGGCCGATGATCTCCCAGCCCTGCTTCCCGGCCTCGTCGAGCAGAGGCGTGACCGTGTGGTCGGGCGCGTCGAAGAGAACGGCGACCTTCGCCTTCTCGTCAGCGACGAGATAGCAGTTGGTCTGGGCGATGCCGCCGGCGTTGGAGTAAACTTTCATATGGGTACGACGGGTGCCGCGGCTTGTCTACTGCAAGCCGTGTATCGTGGTCACGCCGACACGGCTTGCAGTAGACAAGCCGTGGCACCCGGGACAGCCCGCCGCATCCGCTGAAGCGGACCCTACGGGTTCTTCTTGTCCGGCTGCTTACGATTGGCATTGAGATACTGCTGCGCCCGTTCCTTGAGCTTCGCGTCCGGGCAGAGCGGCGTGGCTTCGGTCAGGATCTCCAGCACTTTATCACCCTTGAGGGCCGCACCCTTTTCCGGTAGCGCGATGGTTACGGCAGCGATGGCGGCTTCGGCGCGCGTGGCCGGGTCGTCCAGCCCGCCGGCGGCCAGGTCCAGCGAGGCCAGCGTCCGCTCGCTGGCGAGGGCGCCGAGTATCTGCTTCTTCTCATCCGGCCGGCGGCACAAGGCCATGGCCTCCGTGTAAGTCTTGATCTTGTCGGCCGACGACATCGACGAGGTGCGCGCCAGATTGATGGCGCCGCGGAGGGCAATGACCTGGGGTGTCACCTCCTGCTGGGCCTTGGCCTGCTTGAGCAATTCCGGCAGCGCCGCCACATCCGGCCACTCGGCGAGCGTCCGCAACGCCGCGTCGGCGGATACGGCCAGTTCGGCTTGCACGGCGGCAAGTGCCTTGGCTCCGCCGATCTTCGCCAGCGGCCGGATCAACGCGGCCCGCTTGGCGCCGCTGGCCTTGGCCATGGCGGCGATCAGTGCGTCGGCCTGCTGGTCGGCCGGGGTGATCTGCAAGGCGGCGGCGACGGCGGCCCGGATGGCGGCGGCTTCTTCCGGCTCATCCTTGGCCGCGACGGCCAGGTCGATCAGGGCTTGTGCATCGGCCGATGATGCGAGTTTGGCCATGGCCTTGAGCGCCGCCAGCCGCACCGCCGGCGCGTCTGATTTGGCCGAGGCCAGCACGACGGCGGCTTGGACTTTGGCTCCACGGTTGGCCAGGACATCCAGCAACGATACCTGTGCATCGGCCGGGAACTTGGGCAGAGCGGTCGCGATTTCGCCAAGAGTCGTATCGCCCGGTTGGCGTGCGATTACTTCGCTGATCGTCGCGATATCACGGGCGTCCGCGGTCGCAAGCGCCTTGAGCAATTGAGCGACGGCCTGTTTGCCAGCCAGTCGCGGCAGTGCGGCGTAGGCGGCCAGGCGAACGGCGGGCGTCTTGTCGCCGATCGCAGCGGTAACCGCAGCCAGGGCAGCCGGATCGCCGCGACGGCCGAGCATGGCAACAATGT
>JBEKVL010001058.1:0-3606 GCA_049514055.1 Tepidisphaeraceae bacterium
CTGGTCGCGGGGCTGGCCGTGCGCAACGCCGCCGCCGAGCTGGCGTCCACGCCCGACATCCAACTCAAGTGGCCCAACGACATCGTCTATCAGGGAAAGAAGCTCGGCGGCCTGCTCTGCGAACGCGTCGAGAACATCGACTTCATCGGCCTCGGATTGAATCTCAACCTCAACCCCGCCGATGCGCCGGTGCCCCTGCGCGGCAGTATCACCTCGATCAACAAGATCTGCGGCCAGACGCTCAACCCCACCGACGCGCTGATCCTGATCTGCAAACACATGCTCCAGACGCTGGCCCGGCGCACCGAACAACCCTTCGCCGCCATCCTCGCTGACTACACCCAATACCACGCCCTGCACGGCCATCGGCTCACCATCACCAACGAAGACGAGCCCCCCATCAAGGGCGTCTGCGAGGGTCTCGACGACATGGGCCGCCTGCTCGTCCGCAAGGGAAGAACCCTCCATCGCATCGTCACCGGGCATGTGGAAGTGATGGAGAAATGAACCCGCGGATTTCTGGTTTACGCCGGAATACAATGATGATAAATTAATCAAGCTGCGGGGCTTTGGGAGGTGATTTGATGACACTGCAGATTTCCCGAGAACTTGAAGAGCGGCTACGGCGGGCCGCCCACGATAGAGGAATGCCGGCGGACAAAATGGCGGAGGAAATCCTCGATAGCGGCCTGCCGCGAACGCCCCATGTCGGCTCGCTTTCCCGACTGTTCACCGAATGGCAGGAAGAAGAGGCGAGCGACGACCCGGCCGAACTCGCACGTCGCAACGAGGATTTCGACGCCTTCACACGGGCCATGAATCGTAACCGGCTCGAATCCGAAGGCCCCAACGCGCGGATACCTTACCCATGATTCTCGTCCTGGATTCAGCTCCGCTTGGGCTTCTCACGCAGCGAGTCGGAGTGCCGGCGGCCGATGGATGCCGTGCCTGGCTCGCTGGCCATGCGGACCTCGGAAACCGCGTGATCGTCCCTGAAATCGTTGAGTACGAGTTGCGCCGCGAGCTATTGCGGGCCGACAAGACACGCTCCCTCACGCGACTCGATCGGCTCATTGCCGATCCGCAGATCTCGCACCTGCTCTTGAACACGGCGGCGCTTCGCCTGGCCGCGGAGCTCTGGGCACAATTAAGAAAGGCCGGCGTGCCAACCGCCGATCCCCACGCTCTGGACATTGATGTGATCCTGGCTGCGTAGATCCTGTCCGCCGGACTGCGGCCGGCGGACTTTGTTGTGGCCACCACAAATGTGAGTCATCTGAGCCGTCTGGTTCCAGCAAAGGAGTGGCGTGAAATCAAATAGGATACGCCCATGCTCGACGCCAAACAGACTCTCGACCGGTATTTCCTGGAAATGCGCTGGCGATGCCTGAGCCTCGCGGCCGACCTCGACCGCGTGCAGCGCGGACAGGGTTCGGAAGCCGTCCTGGCCGACCCTCGCCTGGCCAAGTTGCGGCAGGCCGTGCAGGTGCTGCTGGAACCCGCCCCTGACCGCGCCGAACGCGTGCTCATGGTCTTCAGCGACACGACGCCTCCGCCAAAGTAGAGTATGCGTAGGGTGTGCTTCAGCACACTATTTTGCGATATACCCTATAAACAATGGTGTGCTGAAGCACACCCTACACATATGCGATACATCGACCCCCACATCCACTGCATTTCCAGAACCACCGACGACTACATCTTCATGGCCCGCGCGGGCGTGGTGGCGGTTACGGAGCCGGCCTTCTGGGCCGGTTTCGACCGCTCCACCGCCCAGAGCTTCTACGACTATTTCCGCCATCTCACCGACTACGAACCGCTGCGCGCAGCCAAATACGGCATCCAGCACTACTCCTGGCTCTGCATCAACGCCAAGGAGGCCGAGAACGTCACGCTTTCGCGCGAAGTCATCAAGATCATCCCCGAGTTCCTCGGCCGCCCCACCGTCCTGGGCATCGGCGAAATCGGCCTGAACAAGAACACCCGCAACGAAATCACCATCTTCGAGGAACATGTCGATCTCGCGGCCCGCACCAACCAGCTCATCCTCATCCACACGCCGCACCTGGAAGACAAGCACAAGGGCACCTCGATCATCACCTCGATCCTCAAGAACGACAAACGCATCAATCCCGAACGCGTGCTGATCGACCACTGCGAGGAGCAGACGATCCGCCTGGCGCGAGACGCCGGGTTCTGGTGCGGCTTGACGATCTACCCCGTCAGCAAAGTCACGCCGCAGCGCGGGGCCGATCTGCTGGAGATGTACGGCACCGACAAGATCATGGTCAACAGCGCCAGCGACTGGGGCGAATCCGGCCCGCAGTATCTGATGGACACCTGCCTCGAATACACCCGCCGCGGCCACGCCCGGGCCGATATCGACAAAGTCTTCTTCGACAACCCGGCCCGGTTCTTTGCGCAGTCTCCCAAGTGGAAGCTTGATCCAAACGCATGACGCTGATTCCCGACTATCAAGGCCCCGACACGGCCCCGCCCGCTCCGCCGAGCGTATTGCGCTATATTGCCATCCTCTGCGGCGCCGCACCGCTGATTGCAGGGTTCTCGACTCTCGGCCTGTGGCTCGTGACCAGAGACCCGAGCTACCAATTCATAGGTCTGCGCATCATTCTCGTCGGGCTGTTCATGTTTGCGTTGGGATCCATTTGCCTGTTCTCATTCTGGATCGCCTCCCGTCGACGCCAGGCGGCCGGGCTTTCGGTCCCACGGCTCCTGTGGATCTGGTGCCTTCTGTTTCTCAATTTTCCCGCCTGCCTCGCGTGCATGTGGGTCGCCGAGTATGTCCAGACCCACTCCAAATTGGTTGTCCCAACCACCCGGCTCGGCGCAGAACGACACTGATTCGCCACGTTCGGAGTTCACGCTTCAGCGTGTCTTTGGACGGACCATTCACACGACACGCTGAAGCGTGAACTCCGAACAAGACTCCGAGCAGGAGCATTTGCCAACCGTCCTCACGCCGTTTACAAATGGCGGGCCTTTCGCATGGGAGCACTTCATGGCATTAGCAAAACATCTTCTCGTCTCTCTCGTGTCGCTTCTTTTGGCAACTGCCGTCATGGCGGCCGATCGCCCCGGCCCCGCGCCGGAAATCCCCCTCGCCGCCGCCAACCTCCGCTGCGAGTACCTCGTCAATCCGCTCGGGATCGACGAGCCCGCGCCGCGGCTGAGTTGGGAGATCGTCTCGCGTCTGCGCGGGCAGAAGCAGACGGCCTACCACATCCTGGTTGGAACGGAAAACGGGTCAGGGATCAATTGCCTCAACTCGCCTCCTGTGTCGCGGTGTTTCTCGGTCTGCCGCGTGGCCTCAGGGTTGCCTGAAGGCCCATCCGTTCCACCAACTCCCTTTGCCAATCGTCGCCGTCAAAAGGGCAGCCCCGGTTCACGCTTTGCCGGAGCGCTTCCAGTTCCGCCTCCGTCTGCGGTTCGTTGACAAAGTCGAGCCAGTCGTCCGGCCGCTCGACCGGCCAGTCGGCGAGCATGGCCACGCCACGATTCCGCTGCCGGCGCCACAGGCTGCTCCAGGTCCAATCCTCCGCGCGGCTCACCAGATTCGCGCGCAGGGCGTTGCGCTCCACATAGCGC
>JBEKVL010001059.1:0-2336 GCA_049514055.1 Tepidisphaeraceae bacterium
CGCGCGGCAAGCCCAAGCCGAAGCAGTGGCTACACGGTGGCCACACATCAGTACAGCGTGCGTTGGAAGGCAGAGCCAGGGTGACGCGCAGAGCAAAGGTGGTGGTCCGATGACCACTACCCTCAAGAGCGCGGAAGGGGTGGGACGGTGCCCTCACCGGCGGAATCTGCAAGGGTCCGCTTCTCTTTTGTGGCACGGGCTGGAAGCCCGTGCCACAAAAAGTCGCACGACTCACGTCCGGCTCTTAAGCCTCAGCTTCGCCTCCACCGCGGGGCGGCCGATGGGGTAATACTGGAACCCGTTTTCGCGCATCACGTCGCGGTGCAGGCAATTGCGGCCATCGAAGATCAGCGGCTGGTTCATGGTGGCCGCAATCTTGCGGAACGGCAGCGTGCTGTACTGCGGCCAGTCGGTGAGCAGGGCCACGGCATCAGCGCCGGCGGCCGCGGACACGGGGTCGGGCATCCACTCGACCCGGTCCTTGAACACCTGTTTCATGTTCTCGATTGCCTTGGGATCGGTGGCGCGAACGCGGGCGCCTTTGTCGAGCAGATACTGGATGACATCCAACGCCGCGGCTTCGCGGATATCGTCCGTGTCGGCCTTGAAGGCCAGGCCCCAGACGGCGATGGTGGCGCCCTCGATGGGCCGGCCGAGTTTGGCGACGATCTTCGCGGCAAAACGCTTCTTCTGGTTCTTGTTGGTGGTCTGAATCGCGTGAACGAAGAGGCTCTCGTGCCCGGCCGCGCGGGAGATGTGCTCCATGGCCGCGACGTCCTTGGGGAAACACGAGCCGCCGTAGCCGCAGCCGGCGCGCAGGAAGTGCGGGCCGATGCGGACATCGGTGCCGATGCCCTTGCGGATGTCCTCGATGTCCGCGTTGTAGTGTTCGCAGAGAATCGTCATTTCGTTCATGAACGAAATGCGGGCGGCCAGCATGGAGTTGGCGGCGTACTTGGTCAGTTCCGCCGACTCCCAGTTCATGGTCAGGAAGTTCTCCTCGCGGCGGATGATGGGGTCGTAGAGGCGTCGCATGATGCGGAATGCCTCGGGCGACTCACCGCCGATGACGATGCGGTCGGGTTCGAGGAAGTCCTTGACGGCTGATCCTTCGCGGAGGAACTCGGGATTGGAGACGACCTGCACGTAGGCGCGTGTCTGTTCGCGGAGGAAGTTGTAGAAGCGGCGGTTGGTGCCGGCCGGGACGGTGGACTTGACGACGACGGTGATCATGTAGTCGCCGGTCATGTCGGCCAGGGCGTCACAGAGCTCCTTGCCGGCGCCTTCCAGATAGGACATGTCGACGGTGCCATCGTCTTTCGGGGGCGTGCCGACGGCGAGATAGACGACCTCGGCGTCCCTGACGGCCTGCTTGATATTGCCGGTGAACTGAAGCGACCCCGAAGCGAAGTGCTCGCGCATAAGATCCTGCAGGCCGGGCTCGAAGAACGGAGGGTGCCCCTCCTGGAGCGCGCGCAGTTTCTTCTGGTCCTTTTCGACGCCACGAACGGTATGTCCGATGGACGCCAGACATGTCGCCGTGACGAGGCCAACATAACCACAGCCGATAACTGCAACATCCATAGGCTCACCTTCTGGCTGAGTACGGCGAAATACTCCTGTCATCGGCCGATATCCGTCACCGCTTGCGTCAGACCGTGGCCCCGCCATCACTGGTTTCTGTATCGGACCTGATGTCGATGACAGCGCCCGGTTCGACCCGGCCGGACAGGGCCCCGGCATCCTGGGTTCCCAGCGGCCTCCGTGCGACCGGCTCCACCTGTTCGTGGACCATGCCCATCTTATACGCCGCGACGATGATCGAGCCGAATACGACCAGGTAGATGGCCACAGCGTAGCGGGTGCGGATATAGACGATGGCCGCCCCAAGCAACACGAAGAGAACGGCCAGGCCGTAGGAAATGATCACCGTCTGTTTCACGGTGAAGCCGCGAGCGACCAGTTGATGGTGGATGTGAAACTTATCCGGCGAGAAAAGGGGCCGGCCGTTCACCCAGCGCCGCACGAAAGCCAGCGCGGTATCGAGTATCGGAAGGGAGAACATGACCAATGCGGCCAACAGCCATTTGGCGTGTCCTTCCGCGGCGAAGAGAACCATCAGCGTGGCGCAACAGAAGCCAAGAAACATCGAGCCCGTGTCGCCCATGAAGATAGATGCCGGGTTGAAGTTGAAGGGCACGAAGGCCAGCACTCCCCCCAGCAGTGCCAGTCCAAGCACGACCCGCAATGCATCCATGTTGGTCCGCAGTGCATCCATGTTGGTGTTGACCATCGATGCTTCCGTGGCCAGGTGAACTGCCAGAAACAGGAAACCG
>JBEKVL010001060.1:0-2328 GCA_049514055.1 Tepidisphaeraceae bacterium
CTGGTTCTGGTATCTTGGGATGCTTGTGCCGGTGATCGGCGTGGTGCAGGTGGGAGGCCAGGCGATGGCCGACCGCTACACCTACCTGCCCGAGATCGGGGTCTCGATCGCGGCGGTCTGGGCGGTGGACGCGCTGGGCAGGCTCCGGCCGCTGCGCGGGGCCTGCGCCGTCGCCGCGGCGGTGGTGCTGGCGATTTTCATGGGCTTGGCATGGCGGCAGACGGCCTATTGGCACGACAGCGTGGCCCTCTGGACCCGCGACGTGGCCTGCACCGAGCCCACGGCCCTGGGGCATCTCAATCTCGGCAGGGCACTGAAGCAGCAAGGGAGGCTGGAGGAGGCCGTTGACGAGTACCGCCGGGGGCTGGATCTCAAGCCTGATGCCGCCGAGGGCCACAACAACCTGGGCGTCGCCCTGGCGATGTTGGGGCGCATGGACGAGGCCGTGGCGGAGTTCCGCATTGCCGTCGCGCTCAATCCCGGGCTGGCGGACGCCCAAAGAAATCTGAAGAAGGCGAGCCGCTAGTACCGTGGCTCGGCTTGGACGACCGAAAGGGCCGAATTCGATGGGAGGGATTACCGTGCCGGATGCAGTGGGCAAGAGCCGAACACGCTACATCCTTGCAGGACTGGTGATTGCACACATTCTGCTCAACGGCCTGACCCTTGCCGTGATGCCAACGTCAATTGGCCCGTGCAATGAGCTGTCCGACGCGCCCATGTATGCCCTGATCATGCTCGGGCCGAGTCAGGCAGTCCTGCTGGCCCTTTGGGCCGTGCTGGGCGGCGGCAGATTGCTGTGGCGAGTCCTGCCCGCGGTCCTTGGAGCGATTCTCTACCTGTGGTGGTTTCAGAGGGCAGACAACGAGTGGCGGACTGTCGTTTTGGGACAGATTTGCATTTGGGGGCCGCTCCTATTCGTCGCCCGCCTGACGGGACTTGAACTGGTGCGACTTTCCACCCGACGGACCGCCTCGCGGCCATTTCAGTATTCCATCATGGACATGCTGATGTGGACAACGGCGCTGGCGGTGGTCCTCGCCGTGCTGCGCGCCCTGCCTAAAGATTGGCTTACGTCCCTGCACGTGCGGGGCCAGGACGCGAACTTCGCTGTCTTTTTCGGAAGCCTGGCTCTCGTCGCGGGTGCCGCGCTGTACTCTTCGTTGGGCAAGGGCTGGTTACTTGCGCGCGTCTCGATCGTGCCCCTGGCGACCGGTGCGGGGGTGTATTGGATGGCGGAAACCATTCCAGTCTTGGCGTGGTACGCTTTGCTTCTTCTCGGATCCAGCGCCGCATGGTTGGTCGGTTCGCTCTTGCTTGTTCGTCTGGCGGGCTACTCGCTCGCATGGCGGTGGCGGTTCGGCCGCGGGGATTTCGACGCCGCGCCGCCTGACGAAGCTCGACAGCCGGAATCAACGGAAGCTGCCGAAGCGTAGCCGGCGCGCTCGGCGTGGATTGCTGTTACACACAAGTGGACGCCCAACTCGTCAAGCGAACCGCGAAGCGGTTCCATATCAGAGCCCGGGGTTGCCGCGGAGCGGCTACCCCGGGTAGCGGATGGAATGACGCTCGATGAACCCCGTAGGGGTTCCACAGGGGGTTCCGCAACCCCGTTGGGGTTGGAATGGGGTGGCCCGGGCGGGAACCCAGGGTGGCGCTACGCGGCGACCAGCCTCCGGCTGGTACCCCGCTCCGCTGACCCTGGGCTAAGTTATGCAACGCCTTCGGCGTAAGGACGCTGCGTAGGAACCAACGTACATGTGTGTAACAACGAGGGCAGCGCCCATGACTGGCAGAACCTCGGCAGAGCCTCTCACTTCTTGGCCGGCTTGGCCGGCGGCTTCGCCGGGGGTTCCGAGGCGGCGATCTTGGCGTCGGGCACACCCAGCGCCCGCAAAACGCCGACGGCCATGATGCCGTCGCCCAGCGGCCGCATGTGAACGCCGTCGCCGGTCAGCTTCTCGCCGGCGGGCTTCGCCTGGACGGCCGCAAGGAACAGCCCGTGGAGATCGACGAACTGGCACTTCTTCTCCGCGGCGATCCGCTTCTCGGCCTCGACATAGAGCAGGAGCCGCTGGTTGCCCTCCGTCTTCGGGTCTTCCTGGATGACGGTCGGCGCCAACAGGATGACCTTGATGCCGGCCGCCTGCGATTGATCGACCATCTTGGCGACGTTCTCCTTGTAGGCGGCCAGCACCTTCTCGTCGTGCGGGGCCTTGAGGCGGTGCCATACGTCGTTGATGCCGACGCTGATCGTCACGAAGGCCGGCTTCAGTTGGACTACGTCCTTGTCGAACCTCGCGACCAGGTTCTCGGCCTTCTGGCCGC
>JBEKVL010001061.1:0-2325 GCA_049514055.1 Tepidisphaeraceae bacterium
AAGCGGTTATGTCATCTTCCGTCTGCACCTTGGCGGCGGCGATGAAATCCTGGCGGGCCTTGTAGGTTCGCCAGGCCCGGTTGTCGCGGAAACCGACGCGCAGGTAGGTGCCGACCAGCTTGCGGCCGTGGTACTTCAGTTCGTGCCCCGGCACGCCGTTGACGATGTCCACGCTGAAGTGGTCGCGCCAGTTGTCGCCCCAGTCTGGCGAGGCGAACCGCTTGATGACGAAGACAATCGGCCAGATGTAATTGGGGACGCTCTTGAGCCAGGCGTTGTAGGAATCCTTGTATTCGGGCGAAGGGGTGAGGAGCTTGATGACGCTGCCGAGCGAGCGCGCGGGGTTGAGCGCCGGCCGGCTGGAGCGTTTGCCGTAGTCGGGCTTCTCCTTCGAGCCGGGTTTCCAGCGGGTGGAGTAGTCGCGGTTGAAGATCTGGTCGACGATCTCCATGTCCTTCTCCATGTCGGAGACGAAGACCGGGCCGTAGAGCATGTAGTCGACCAGCGACTTGCTGATCTCGCTCTTGCCGCCGCCGGAGACGGTGCAGGGTTTGTGGCAGAAGACGCCTTCGCCCATGACGCCCACCAGCCGCCAGCTCGGCGCGCCGGGGTGCTTTTCCATCCGCACCTTGTAGCCTGATGGCGTCATGTAGACCTTGCCGGGGTAGAGCGGCAGCTCGCGTTCGGCGCCGTCCTTCGTCCAGGTGACTTTGCGGCCGGGGATGCTGATGTGCGCGTCCTCGCGGATGTAGATGAGGTCGGGGAACTTGCGGTCGATGCCGTAGCCTTCGGGGCGGACGTCGATGAAGCCGGCGTAGTCGCGGGCCAGGTCCTCGAAGGTGCGGCTGTTGTAGCGGCGGTTGGCGGCGTCGAACTCCTCGCCGATGCTGTAGCTGGCGTAGGCGACGGCCCCGCCGGAGTGTTCCTCCTCGACGTTGCCCAGGAGGTTGGCGGCGTAGCTGATCTGGGTTTTGACTTCCTTCTTGCAGTAGCCGAAATAGTTGTCGGCGATGATCGTGACGATGACGCCTTCGTGCGTGCGGCAGGTGATCTTGAAGGCGTGGCCCTCGTTGTAGAGTTCGTTGCGGTCCTTCCAGCACATGCCATCGCGGCGCTGGCGCTGGCCGGCCTGTTCCCAGTGCGGCAGCCCCAGTTCCTTCTTCGTGCAGCGCAACAGATGCGGGGCGAGGATGACGCAGCCGGTGTGGCCGCTCCAGTGCTCGACGTCCAGGCCCGCGTCGTTCTCGGCCAGTTGCGGGTCGCCGCCGTTGCCGAAGACGGACTCGACGAAATCGAGGTTGCTCACGAGGCTGCCCGGGGCGAAGAAGCGGATTTCCATCGACTTCTCGGGGCAGTAGCCGGCCACTTCCGGACACACAACCGGCCGCAGCAGCAGCGACACCCACGCATGCGCGGGAGTGGGCATGTTGGCGGTGAAGGGCAGGATCAGCATTTCCTCCGGCGGGCTGACGGCCCGGCACAGCAGATCGGCGAAAACGCGCTTGGGGACGGCCTTCTTGTCCCAGGGGACCGGCAGGCCGCCTTCGGCGATGTGGAACGTGCCGGCGGTGGTGCGGCGGTCGCTGGCCGGGTTGTGCAAGACGCCGTTCTTGACCCGGTAGGAGCGCACCAGTGGGCTGATGAACTCATCGCCGTCGGTCGGCAGCGACAGCTCGCGGGCCATGCCGTAGCTCACCAGATCGAACGTCGTGCCCGGCAGACGCGGCCGCTCGGCCAGATCCAGGTCGGCAAGATGCCGGGCGAGATAGTCTTCGATCCGCGTGTCGGCCGGGCAGCGGTGGTCGCCGAGCATCCGCCGCTGGTTCTGATACCGGTCGAGCAGACCGTGGGCGACGTGAAAGAACCGCTGCTCGTCATCCTCCACGGGCGTGGGCAGGCCGAGCGTGGCGAGTTGCAGGTGGATCGACCACACAAGTTTGCGCCGGTCTTCATCCGATTGCGATGCCGGCGCGACGTATATTCCAAGGGCCTTTTCCAGGTCCAGCATAGGCGTTCCTTCACTTGATGGCCGCAGAGAATCACACGGCCGTCTGATTCCGGGCGGTTGTCGTCAATGCGCCAATAGTATAGGCCGCTACTTCGTCTCCAGGTCCGCGCCCAGTTTCACGGTCTGGCCCCGGTCGGCCTTCAGTTCGATCACCTTCTCGCCGAGGCGCACACTGGTCTTGTTGCCCAGCAGCGACTTGATTGCCGCCTGGACCAGTTTGCCGTCCTTCCACTCCAGGTCCACCTCGAACACTCCGCGGGCGCGCAGGCCCGTCACCTTTCCGGTGGCCCAAGCGGCCGGCAACGCGGGCAGAAGCT
>JBEKVL010001062.1:0-2323 GCA_049514055.1 Tepidisphaeraceae bacterium
AGTTGCATCCTGCTGGCCCGGATGGACAGTGCGATGGCATCGTGACCACTTTGAGTCTCAGACGGCGCAGACGGGTGGCCTGCTTCAGTTCCCTATGCCCCCGCGATCCAAGCTGCTGAAGGACATCCGCACCAGCCTCATGTACGAGGATAAGAGCAGCATGGTCGACCTGATCATGCGCTTGACCAACGAGGATCGGTTTGCCCTGGTGAATCCTCATGCTCTGCGAGAGGCAAACTTGATCGTGTCCAAAGAGGAACGGGAACGCATCGTCGATGCGGCCGTCGCTTCTCTGGGAGAAGAAGGCTGAGTCAATAACCACTGGTCGCCCGCCTCCTGCCGATCTTGTCCGCCGGTCCCCATAATGGCGCCCAGTGTACCGTGGACGCAACACCAAGTCACGACGAAATCGGCCAACGGCGCACCGCCACATTTCCTCGCCGGCGCTCGTGCTCGTTCGCCAACCCGGAGGAAGGCAGAAAGAGGGCAGGTGAAAGACGAACGCCACACCGCCCGCGTATTTCATCTTCTACCTGCCATATTTCAGCCAGTTCCTCCGACCCCCGCCGCACCCATCCCAGCCAATCGCCCAGCCGATCCGCCGCCGTCACCCCATCTTTTGTCGTGCGAAAAAATCTCGAGGATCTTCTCAAATTCACAACCCCCAGCCCATACCGCACTTACACCAAACACCCCCCGCCCATTCTCCTCAAAAGCGCGCAACACCCCTGTATATATAGAGGAGGTTGTTTTCTTCACCTCCTTCGCGCTGCCCCGCCTCCTGGCCGTCCAGCGCACAACCCAGCCACCGCCGCCCGGCCGTCGGCCACGCTCTTTTTCAACCAAAGATGAATCCAACCCTCAAACCCCACTTCGTCACCATCCCGACCCATCGGGATCCGAACTGGATCAGAACGGGATCCGATTGGGATCCGATCGGGACGGGGTTTGGACGGGGAAAGGACGCGGTTATTCGCCGCTCAGCCGACGGCTTCAAACCCGTAACGACTTAACCATAAACCACTTATACCAAATCATCCCGTCCCGCCAGACGCTTTTATTGACCGTCGAAAACACTCTGGATTACCACCCACTCTCAACTCTCAACTGCCCGCCTCCAACCGAGGTATCATCGATCGAGGAGCGAGTTCCATGGAAGAACCTGAACCAACGCCGCCGCAAACGCCGCCAACATCTCCGCCGCCCCCGCCGCCTTGCCACACCCGCCGCACCCTGGTGAAACTCGCCGTGATCGGCGCAATCGGCGCCGCCGCCGGCGCGGGCTCGGCCGCGATCATCACGCACATGGGCCACGCCGCGCCGCCCCGCTACCGCTTCTTCTCCGAAGCCGAGGCGTCCCTGCTCATCGCCATCTGCGAGCAGATCATCCCCGGCGACGATGCGCCTGGCGCCACGGACGCCGGCGTCATCCACTACATCGACCGCCAACTCTCCGGCGCCCTCGCCCGCCACCAGCGGGCCTATCGCCTGGGCCTCGAGTCCTTTCGCAAGACCTGCCTCCAGGTCCACAAGAAGCCGTTCGAGAAACTTGCCTTCGCGACGCAGACCGAGGCACTGCGACTGATTGAAGCCGGCAAAGGGCCGAAGGAACTGTGGGGCTCGCCGTCGCAACAGGAGTTCTTCAACCTCGTCATCGACCACACCATGCAGGGGTTTTATGGCAGCCCAAGGCACGGCGGCAACCGCGACTACGCCAGCTACCGCATGCTCGGGCTGGCGTATCCCAACATCATCGGCCAGAACCGCTACGCCTCCGCCAAACAACCGTAACCCAGGAGCACGCCATGCCCTTTCCCCAGGTTAACGCGGTCATCGTCGGGGCCGGTGCCGGCGGCGGGGTTGTCGCCAAGGAACTTGCCGAGGCCGGGCTGAGCGTCGTGCTGCTCGAGCGCGGCGACTGGCCGCGATACGACGAACACAACGACGACGAACTGGTATCCCAGCGCACGCCGGCCTTGGGTAATCCCTTTGGCCCGGATGATATTCGCTATCGCCGCGTCCTCGCCAACGCCGACGGTTCAACGCGCACCGTCCTGCCCAACGAAGGCGCGTACAACAACAACGCCGGCTGCGTCGGCGGTGGCACCGCCAGCTACGGCGCCATGGCCTGGCGCTTCATGCCCCAGGATTTCCGGCTCAAGTCGACCTACGGCGAGGTCAAGGACTCCACGCTCGACGACTGGCCGATCAGTTATGACGAGCTTGAACCGTTCTATGAAAAGGCCGAATACGAGATCGGCGTCGCCGGCGACTACAGCGACAATCCCTTCGCCGGGCCGCGAAAGAAGCCGTTCCCCATGCC
>JBEKVL010001063.1:0-2319 GCA_049514055.1 Tepidisphaeraceae bacterium
CCCCCAGCAGGCAAGCGGCCACTGCCACGCCGATCCAAAGCCTCCAACGAGGGCGGCCGAGACTGGCCAGGGCTGCGGTCTTCATCAGCGCGTCGAGTCGCTCGGTGGTCTCATGCCGCGTGGCGCCCGTCGCTTCGGCCGCCTCGTCGTCCCAGACCGGAAGGTCTTCCGGCCACTCTTCGCTCAAATGCGTCTCGGCCAACTGCCGCAACTCGCGGAGCAGCTCCTGGGCCGACTGGTAGCGGTTTTCCGCCGCCTTCGCCATCATTTTGAGGATCATCCGGCAGAGGCCCGGCGGCAGGTCCGGACGGTGGTTCTCCAACGGGTCGGGCTGTTTTTTGAGATGTTGCAGGGCGATGCTCAACGCCGTATCGCCGGAGAACGGCGGTCCGCCGGAGAGCATCTGGTAACAGGTCACTCCAAACGAGTACAAATCGCTGCGGGGATCCAAGGGCCGCCCTTCGACTTGCTCGGGGCTCATGTACAAGGGCGTGCCCATCGTCACGCCGACCTGGGTCAGATCGACGCCCTCGCTGAGCAGTCGGGCGAGGCCGAAATCGGCCACCTTCACCTCGCCCGCGCGGTTGAGCATGATGTTTTCCGGCTTGATGTCGCGGTGAACGATCCCCTGCTGGGCGGCCTTGGCCAGCGCGGCGGCCACCTGCCGCATGATCACCAGCGCCAGGCGGAGGTCGGGCGAGCCATTGCGGGCGATCCACTGCCGGAGATTCAGGCCTTGCACGTACTCTTCGGCGATGTAATAGATCCCCTCGATCTGGCCGACCTCGTGAATCTGGACGATGTTGGCGTGGACCAGGGCCGCGGCCGCCTGCGCCTCGCGCTGGAAGCGTTTGACGTAGGTCTGGTCGGTGGCCAGGCGGCTCTTGAGGACCTTGAAGGCCACCTGCCGACGGAGCGAGCACTGCTCAGCCAGGTAAACTTCGGCCATGGCGCCATGTCCTAACCGCCTGAGCAGGCGGAAGTCGCCCAACTGGCGGCCGGTGAGATGGGCCTCCGGCGTCTCGGCACTCTGGCTTGTCTCGTCGTTCATGCCCGGCTGTCCGTTGGGTTCGATCGAGGTACTCTATCCAGTATGGGTTGGGCTCGGCGAGATGGCAACATGGCAGTGGGGAGTGGAGGGTGGGGAGTGGAGGGCCGCTTGCGGCTTAGCCGGCCGACGAAAAAAGGGCGGCCTACCGGAATAGGCCGCCCCTGGTCGATTCGCATTTGGGACGATCGCGTCCAGCTCGCGGGGCCTATTTCCGCGACGCCCCCGCGGTCGGCATGGGCAGAGTTTGCGAAACCATTCCCAGTTTGGCCAAGAGCAAGTACAGCACGAAGCCGACGACAAAAGCGGAGACGGGTGGGACGGGTACCAATCCCTGCCATTTGTCCAGGGCCGGCATCGAGGGCGCCAGCAGGTTTACTACGAGATTGAACGCCCCAACGGCAAAACCGATGGCCCAGGAAATCCAGCCGGCCGGGTTGAAGCCCGCACGCGGTCCGGACCATTTCCTGCCGGCTAGCAAATAATCGGCCATCATCGCCCCGCAAACTGGTCCGAAAGATGCTCCGATCACGACGAACACCCAGATTACCTTGCCTACGAGGCCGCTCACCGCCAGAACAACAGCGATCAACGTGCCGATCCCCACGGAAACAAACGGGTTGATGTTGGGCAGCGTGCTCTTGAAACTGTTGGCGGCGATGAAAGCCGAGAAACACGCCGCCGGGAAGGAGGAAATTGCCAGAAGGATCATGATGATGTTTGCGGTGTTTTCACTCAGAATGCCGCCGTTCATCAAGTCTACGGGGTTGAGGTTCGGTTTGGCAGGAAGAAGCCCGGCCCCATAGGCACCCGCAACAACAAGGATCGCTCCGCCACCGGCGACAATCGTCGCCAGGGAGATGCCAATCAGACCGCCGAGTTGCACGTCCTTGTCATCGCGGCTGGAAGAAGCTATGTCTGTGCCCGCGGCCCCGGCGGTCGCAAAAAACCCCACGATGTACGTGCTCAGGATGGCAAGCACTCCCCAGGTGTTCAGCGGCATGGGTGGTTTCTTCGCTGGCGCTTCGGCGACGATCTCACCCTTGGGCGCGGACCGGCTAACGTCACCCTTGACGGCCGCAACCGGCTTCTCGCCGATCACCTTTTCCGGGCTGTAGGTCGAAAGGCCGCCCGCGGTCTTGACTAACAGAACTACCAACACTATCAGCGGAATCAACGGCAGGTAGGTGGCTACCCTGGCAACGTACTTGATCCCCTTGAGCCCGACGAAGGCGCAGATAACCGCGAAGACCCCCGCAATGATCCCGTGA
>JBEKVL010001064.1:0-2315 GCA_049514055.1 Tepidisphaeraceae bacterium
TAAACAAGGCCCAATCGACTCCCAGGCTCCGCAATTTGGTCCGCGAGACCTCCATCACCTTGACGTGCAACAAGACCTGATGCACGTTCACGACGATGATGTTCGAGAAGACCTTGGGATAATACTCCTGGGCCAACTCCATGATCTTGCTGACCTGTTCCGGCTGGTCGACGCTGCCCGTGAGGAGAACCCCGTTGGCCACCGGGCGGACCCGGATTGAAGCCGTGCGGAACTCGGACCTCACCAGGTCGGAAAACTCGCGGGAGTCGCCGAAAACAAGGACGTCGACGCTATAGACTTGCTTGTTCTCGTCCCAGAGGTTGACCTGGGTAATGCCCGCCTTCTTGGCCGCGATCTGGATCTGATACGGCGAGAGCGGTGTCGGAACGACGATTGTCGGATCGTTGACCTGAACTTGGGGGATCTTCTTGTCCAGGGTGAGGATGCGGCTGGTATGCACCGGCATCTCCAGCCGCTCGCCGCCGCGAACGTTATGGATCAGGGACCCGGCCGGCGGGGCGCCCCCTTGAGCCGGCGGTCCGGGCTGCTCGACCGGCGGACTATTCTGTTGCGCCTGCGCCAACTGCCAGGCACCGGCGACCAGAAGCAAACTAACGAGAAGAAACCCCAAGCGACGACGCAGAATTGCCGTGATCATCCTTGACCTTCCCTGTGCTTGTCCTTCCGCTTGTCCTTGACGGGATCGGCGTCCCTGTTTTTGGGCTGCTCATCGCCAACCGGCTGCGAACCGGCCGCCGGCGACTCGACGGTCGCCCGCGGCATGTTCGTCACGCTGGGCGCGGTGAGCTTCCAATGCGGGGAGCCGCCCGCGGATGCCTCGGCCGAGCCGCCGGTCATTTCCATTATCAGGTCGCTCACTTTGTCCGGGTAAACGACGCGAACGGTGAAACTCTCGGTCTCTTTTTTCGCGCGTTCCGGAGTGGACGGAGCAGGTTTGGCCTTTTGCGACTCCAGCCATGATTTCATGCCGGTCTGAGGGGGCATGGCTTTTCCGGCGTCCCAGGCTGTGCCGCCCAGCAGTTCGTATGGCTTCTTGCCGCCGAGCTTCGATTGTGACGTGTCCTCGGGACTCCGCAGCACGAGCTTGATCGGCCCAAGCTGCTCGGCCAACGTGACCAGCTCGGCCTGGTCGGGCGTAACCTCGAGCGAGATCGTCTTGGGACTGCAAGCCTTTTCGCTGGGGGCGTCGACGGCAAAAATCCCATCGACGGCAAACACCTTGATGTTCTGCAGGACCGTCCGGGCGACGGTCTCGGTCGACTCCCGGTTGTTGGTCGTGATGTAGACCAGGACGTCAACGTGGTCGGCGGGGCGAATCAGGCTGCCCACCCCGCTGCCCGGATTGATGTTGACCGCCACGACGCGGTACTTGGGGGTAATCGCCTCGGCCGCGCCGCCTTCGCTGGACCCCTTGTTGAGAAGCTGGTTCTCGAGGATCGGCGAGCCGGCAAAGATCCTGGTCTTCGGCCGGCGGTTCTCCATCTCCGACGGCGAGCTCAGCGCTCCCGGCGGGACTTGGGCCTTCGGCCAGTCTTCCACTTTGACCATCTCGGGCTTGATGACATCTCCCATGGGGATGTCGGTAACCGCGATGAAGATGCCCGTCATCTCTCCCGCGGTCGACTGGTTTCGCTTGGCCATGACCTCGGAGATTCCGATCGAGGCGATCAAGCCGCACCCGAGGGCCAACAGCAGCAGGATCAATGATCTGGGTCGCATGGCCATCTTTGTTTCGCCTTCCGGGCGGGTCCGGCGCTGATCGCCTATCGCCCTATGATTGGCGTAAGCAGGCAGCTAACTTGATAAAAACCGACACAGGCCGAACGCCCGGCAAGTTCGCCGTAACCGGCAGATTCATTCGCCACTTGCCTTGACTATCGACCAATGATTTGGCTGCCGGATCTAGGAGGCCACTACGGTCTAAGCTAACATTCCTGTCCAGGCAAAATAGGCAATCGTGCCAATCGCGATGGGAATCCCGTACGGCAGGAGCGTCATCGAGCTTTTTCGCCCGGCGGCCCGGGCGGACAATTCCGCCGGATTACGCACGGCCGTGATCTCGCCCAAGATGGCGAAGAACTGGTGCCGGTGCTTGCTCCATTGGCCGCTCACGAGCACCATAACCACGGCCAGCACTCCGCCGACAATTGCCGACCAGCAAAACGCCAGGAAGGTGGCTTCGGTCCACATCCAGGCCCCCACGCCGCCCAACAGTTTGACGTCGCCGGCTCCCATGCCGCCGATGGCATAGGCGGGCAGCAACAGCCCCAGGCCGACGGCCGTCCCCAGCAGGC
>JBEKVL010001065.1:0-2314 GCA_049514055.1 Tepidisphaeraceae bacterium
CTGCTGCGGGTACTTAGCCGCCTCCCATTTCGCGGTCTCCCAGAAAAGGACGGCCCACGCGTTGGTGGTGGAGCAGTTTGAGAAACCGATCTTGTAGGGGCCGGGCTTCTTGTATTTGGCCGTGTCCACCATCTGGGGGGTAGTACCGGCGGGCCACTTGTAGACGTCGGGGATCTCCACTAGTTTGCCGCCGGTGGGTACCGCGGCTGCGGCCGGGATCGAAGCCGCCAAGAGACAGACCAGGGCGCTGATCGTAACACCTGCGAAGACTGCCGCGTAATGACGCCTGATGAGTCGCATCGCTCCTCCTCTTGCGTGCTGAGCACGCTGCCGGGATCGGATTCGAGCCGGGGTGCCGATCTGTTCGATGCGGCGGACCTTCACCTCCTCTCGACGCCGACGCAGTGTCACGCCTGCTTGACGGTTGCCACTGCGGCAATGATGACGATTCCCATGGCGATTAGATACGCGTAGGGACTGACGCCGAGGATGTTCAGCAGGTTCTGCAGCACGGTCATCATGAGCACGCCGCCGACGGTTCCCATGACACCGCCCCGCCCTCCCGCAAAGGATGTGCCCCCGATGACGACGGCCGCAATCGCGTTCAGTTCGTAGCCGTTGCCCATCACGTTGTCGGCATTGCCCGACCGTGCGCCCAGCACCAGCCCACCCAGGGCGGCAAGGACACCGGAGATCAGATAGGCCAGGATCAACACGCGGTCCGTCCGCACGCCCGCGAGCCGTGCGGCCCTGGCGTTGGCCCCCACGGCGTAGAGCTTCCGGCCGAAGACGGTCTGTGTGAGCACCACCCACCCCAAGAGCACGACACCGGCCCAGAGCAGCACCTGGCCGGGGATGCCGAGCACATAGGTCTGGCCGAGCACCGCCCGGAAGAGCGGCGTCGTTTGCCCTTGGGGGGCGCCCTTTGTGAACATCAGGGCCAGCCCGAAGACGATGGTGCGCGTGCCGAGGGTCATGAGAAATGGTGGGACTTTCACCTTGCTGACCATGACGCCGTTGCCCGCACCGATGAGCGCGCCGAGGGCAAGGCAGAGGAGAATGACGGGCGCGATCATCGCGTCGTCGCCGCCAAGGTACTTGAACGCGACGACCGCGCTGAGCGTCATTACCGTTGCCTGGGACAGATCCGCACCGCCGGACAACACGACCATCGTCTGCCCGACCCCGATGATACCGAGCGTGGCCGCCTGCCGCAGGACATTGAACAGATTCCGGGTGCGAAGGAACGCGGGCGAGAGGCCCGCTGCCACGACGACCAGCAGCGCCACGACGAGCCAGATAGCGACCGCCTGGCTCCCCCGGAACACCGTGCGAGAGGCTCGGGCGTCTGGCAGGGCGGGTGACACCGGTGTCACACTCACAGTGAGGGCTCCCATTCCAGCAGATTCAGCAGATGAGCAATGGTTGCACTATACCATTTCCGAGTGTGGCGTCAAGGGCGGCGTGAGCGCTCCGCCCTAGTCGGGTATGGGTCCCCACGTCTGGCAGACCACAAATCTGCTTGACAAAGCGCTGAAATGTCGAGAACATCCGTACAAAGTCATCTGCTCACTTGAACCCAGGGAGGCGGTGAGGTGTGCGCGGCAAGACGGCGAGGGGAGTCCTGAAGCACGGCGAAGCGGAGCGTCCGAAGCGCAGCAGTTTCGTCATCGACCGCATCATTGCGTCGGTCATGGGGGGGCGACTCAAGCCCGGGGACCATATGCCCTCGATCGAGGCGCTCGCGCAGCAGTTTGCGGTGGGGCGAACGTCGGTGCGCGAGGCCCTCGTGGCGCTGGAGTTGGTGGGGATCGTGGAACTCAGGCACGGGGGCGGCACCTTCGTTCGGGCAGACGTTTCGGGATTCTTCCTGAAGCCACTGAGCTGGAGCGCCCTACTGGACCAGCCCAAGATTGCTGCGCTCGCCGAGACGCGACGCTGCATGGAGAGCGAACTGGCCGCCATGGCAGCCCAGCGGGCGACACCAGAGGAGGTGAGGGAGATCGAAAGGCAACTCCTCGCGATGGAGGCGGTCTGCCATCAGCCGGAAGAATATGTGAAGATCGACCCCCAGTTTCACCTCGCCGTGTGGCGTGCCGCCGGCAACGAGGTCATGCTTAACATGCTGACCTCGATCCTGGATCTCCTACGGCGAGTCATCGCCGCGGCGGTCTCGAACGCCCCGGCTTCCATCGAGGCGGGCCTGGTGAACCACCGCCAGATCTTCGGGGCCATCGCAGCTCGCGACCCTGAGGGCGCTCGATTCAGCATGCGGCGTCACCTCGATTATGTCGGACGCCTAGCGCTGTCTACA
>JBEKVL010001066.1:0-2314 GCA_049514055.1 Tepidisphaeraceae bacterium
GTTGCGGCCGTCTGGGTCGCCGTGCTTTTCTTGCGCGGCGGACTCTTGGCCGGTTGCCTGGCGGTCGTGTTGGCCGGAATCTGTTTCGGCCACTCGCTGTTCAACATGCCGGCCGGCCCGATCCCGCTGACTACGGATCGAGTACTTTGGTTATTGCTGCTGGTGCAGTATGTGATTTGGCGGCGGCTGGGCCGGGCGGAGCCGAAACCCTTGGGAAAGGCCGAATACGTCTTGCTCGCCTTTGTCGGCGTCCTGATCGTCAGCACCTTCACCCACGACTGGCAAAGCGACAAGGCCCTGCCCGCCTCGCGATTGTTCTTCTTCTATCTCATGCCGCTCGGCCTGTATTGGGTTGCGCGGCAATCGGTCATCTCCGAGCGGGCGGTCCTGGCGTTGTTCGGCTGTCTGACGGCCTTCGGACTGTACCTTGCCGTGACGGGCATTGCCGAGACGCAAGAGGCTTGGTGGATGGTTTTTCCGCCCTATATCGGCACCGCCGATTCCGCTGAATTTCTGGGTCGTGCGCGGGGGCCCCTGTTGAACCCGGTCGGCAACGGCATCCTTCTGACCGCGTGCTTAGGCGGCACTTTGATGTGGTGGCCCCGGGTGGGCCGCGCAGGCAAAATAGCCGTGGCGGCTGCTGCCTTGCTCTTGGGCGCGGGCCTCCTGGCCACGTTGACCCGCAGCGTTTGGATCGGCGCGATCTTGGGGCTGCTGACGGTTCTCGGTCTTGCGCTGCCGCGGCGGTGGCTGCCGGCCGCGCTGGTGGGCCTGGCGTTGATGATTCTCCTGGCGACGGCCGTTCCCTGGGACGAGCTGGCGGCCTTCAAGCGCGACCGCGACTTGACGGCCGAAGCGGCCGCCGACTCGGCCCGCCTGCGCCCCATCCTGGCGAAGGTCGCCTGGGAGATGTTTTGCGACAGGCCGATCTTGGGCTGCGGGCTGGGCCATTATCCGACTGAAAGCGTCAACTATCTGGCCGACCGCTCAGGCGAGCTGCCGCTGGAGAAAGCCCGCTCGTACGTGCAACACAACGTGCTATTGTCCCTGTTGACGGAGACCGGCATCCTCGGGGCCGGGCTTTTCGCGGCGCTCCTGGGGCTTTGGATGGTCGATGCCTGGCGGCTCTGGGCCAATCGCCAGTCACCGTTCTGGGGCCGGCAGTGCGGCCTGGTGTTCCTTGTGCTGGCCGTCACCTATGTGACCAATGGAATGTTCCACGACGTATCCATCATTCTCATGGTCCACATGGTGCTTTTCTTGATGGCCGGGCTCACCGCAGGGCTAAGCGCGCAGATCCAAAGGGAGCCGCAGACGGTCGCCGCGCCGCGCGAACGACCCCTCGCCGCCGCGTTCTAAATGGGCGTGCGTCTTTCGCGGGGACTCCGTGTGCCACTGCTTACTTGCTTGCAAACAGTGCAAGGCGTAACCCGTCGCTCATGCACTGCTTGCAAGCAGGCAGCGGTACACGCTTACGTTGCGGCTTGCGGCTCAGTTGCCCAGGTAGGGTTGCGGGCCGGGGGCGACTACGGCCGGGGCGCCGCCGCACGATCCGCACGATGACCCGCACGGCCCACACGGCTCAACGACGCTGCAAGCCGGCTCGCAGCAAGGCGACGCACATGGCGGCGCGCAAGGCCCGCGATAGAGCCGATCGCAAGAATTGCGGCAACCGAGCGTCGCGGCCAGAATTACTAAACCAGCCAAAACCAGTAGCTTCTTCATGATCTGATTCTCCTATCGAAACATGCTCGCAACCATCGCGAGGCGTTCGACGAGACAACTCTACACCAAGCGGACCGATGTGCAAACAAAACGTGTTGTTTTTTTGCCCATCTTGCTTCCCTTTCCATTGAAAAAAAGCTACATTTTACCTAACGGCGATCTCGTGAATCGCCGGCAAAGTCAACTTGGGGGTGAATCCGTGATCCGAATTCGTACAACGTGCCGGGCAGGCAGCGTACTTGCGTTAGTCTTTGCGGCTCTTCTCGGGCCGAGTCCTTGCTTTGCCGCCGACGCACCGCAATCCTCGACCGGTGACAACCAGGTCTGGTTGTTGAGCACTCGCGACCAGGGCTCGATTTGCGCCACCATGCCCTTGGCCGAGCCGATGTTCTGGAAGTTGGGGCCCGATGGCCAGTGGATTCCCGCCGACCAGAAGGGCTTTGCCGCGGCCGACGATCCGGCCGTGCCGACTGTCTTCTTCATCCATGGAAACCGCGCCGACCGCAACGAGGCGATCACGATGGGCTGGGGCGTTTTCATGGCTCTGAAGGAGCGGGCGATCCGGCCGTTTCGCCTGGTAATCTGGTCC
>JBEKVL010001067.1:0-2314 GCA_049514055.1 Tepidisphaeraceae bacterium
ACCGGCCGAACCTATCTTTCGTACTCACAGATGTCGCTGATGCGAACACGCCCATCGCCAGAGTATCGAGCAGCCCGAACTGCCTTGGAAGCCGTGAGCGGCCTTATCAACAAGCATGGGAAGGTATACTGCGCCTGGAATGTCCGGGGACGATCCCCAGGCCGATCTGGGTGCTGTCGATGATCTTCGGCCTGGTCGGCATCGCCTTCGCGATTCACGGGCTGCTGCAGCACTCGTGATGCAGGCGAATCGCAGGAAGTTCCGCCGGGTCCTCACCGGCGGAATCCGAGACGCGTAGGCAACGCCGGAAACCGCCAGTGAGTCTACTGGCGGCACCTTGTTGGCACATGCAATTGTCCTGACTCGAAACGCTCCTCCAACGCCTCCTCCAAGCCCGCGGTATTCACCTGCATGAACCGCACGCTGCTCAGTCTGGCGTTTCTCCTGATCGCCCCAGCCGTCTTCGCTCAAACGCACGACGCTTACGGCGGCATACCCGCCATCAAAGGCAAGCCCACCGGCTACTTCCACGTCCAGCAGATCAGCGGCATCTGGTGGCTGATGACGCCCGATGGCAACGGATTTGTCTCCAAGGGCATCAACGATGTCGGCATGGGCGCGAACTTCTCCTCCAAGCTCGGCTACTCACCCTACAGGCGGGCCTGCGAAGCCAAGTACGGGTCGGCCGACAAGTGGGCCGCGGCCACCGTCAAACGCATGTGGGAATGGAACTTCAACACGGTCGGGGCCTGGTCCGGCCGCGAAGTCTATCGGCAGGACATGCCGTACACGCTGCTTGTGGACATGGCCGCCCGCGCCGGCTCCAACTGGCAGTCCGGCCAGGTCGCCGACGTCTTCTCGCCCCAGTTCGCCGAGGCTCTGAACCGCCAGGCCCAGCGCGTCTGCAAGCCCCTGGCCGACGACAAGAAGCTCATCGGCTATTTCACCGACAACGAACTCCGCTGGGCGGCCGACTGGCGCTCCAAGAAAAGCCTCTTCGAAGAGTTCATGTCGCAGAAGCCCGAATCCTCCGGCAAACAGGCCGCCATCCGCATGTTGCGCGGCAAGTACCCCTCGCCCGATGCCTTCAACAAGGCCTGGAGCACGAGCCTCAAATCGCTCGACGAGCTACCCGCACTCAGCGAACTTCCCAGGGGCAACGACGCCGCCAAATGGGCCGCCAGTGAATTCCTCCGCCTCTACGCCCGCGCCTACTTCAGCACCTGCCACGACGCCATCCGCGCGGCCGACCCCAACCACATGGTCATCGGCTGCCGTTTCGCCGGCTACGCCCCGCAGGAGGTCGTCGAGACCATGAAGGACTACATCGACCTGATCTCCTTCAACAACTACAACAACACGCCCCCGGCCGACACGCTCCGCAAACTGCACGAGGTCACCGGCAAGCCGATCATGCTCACCGAATACTCCTTCAAAGCCATGGATTCCGGCCTTCCCAACACCAAAGGTGCCGGCAAACCCGTGGCCACCCAGCAGGACCGCGCCGACCATTTCGAGCAATACACCACGGCCCTGATGAAGCTTCCGTTCATGGTCGGCTATCACTGGTTCCAGTGGACCGACGAGCCCGCCGACGGCCGGTTTGATGGGGAGAATTCCAACTACGGCGTGGTGAACAAGGACGACGAACCGTGGACGATCCTCGTGGACCGGATGAAGCGGCTCAATGGGGAGATCGAGCAGGTTCACAAGTAAGGTGGGCGCTGCCCCGCCGCTGTATGGATGTACGTCCAGCCTTTCCTACAAGTGAGGCGGCCCCGCGCTGTGGCGGCGGTGGTCAGCCTACCGCTGGGCCTGCGGGTTTGGGCCGCTGTGGACGCCGCGCTGGCTCAAGTCGCCCAAGAAGAAGCCGACGGAATACCACAAGAAGCGGCGGCCGCCCAACGGCGTATCACCACACCTGGAACCGTCAGCTTCGCGAGGGTGGCGATGTGCCGGTACGCTTCAACAAGGACGAGAACACCGACACGTTGCACGCTTTGGCCGACCGGATGCTGGCGGCGTTCCTGGCCAGCCCGCTGGCGCAGCCCAAAGGCACGATCCTGGGCGTCGAAGAAGAGCTGCGGATCGTTCTCGACCCCGACCTGCCCGACGTGCTGGCCAGGGTTGATCTGGTCACGCAGACCGACGGCGCGCTGCATGTCGTCGATTGGAAGACCAGCCGATCCCGCTGGACCGAGCAGAAAGCCCTGGAGTCCGGCGACCAGCTTGTGATCTACGGTGTCACAGTCGGCAAGATGTCACGGTCACTGGGTCTGCCGGTGAATCTGCACTTCGGGATCATCACCAAAGC
>JBEKVL010001068.1:0-2312 GCA_049514055.1 Tepidisphaeraceae bacterium
CCAGGCTGTCCTGGAGAATCTGGTTCTGCTTCTGCAGGGCCGCCTTTTCGGCCGCGCGGTTGACCTGGGTGCGGAAGAATTCCAAGTCCAGCGGTTTTTCGATGTAGTCGTAGGCACCTTCCTGCAACGCCTGGCGACAGGTGGGGACGTCGGCATGGGCCGTCACCAGCAACACCGGCGGCGGCGGTTCTTTGCTGGTGGCCAGCCGCAGGACTTCCAGACCGTCGCGGCGGCCTTCCATCATCAGGTCGGTAACGACGACGTCGTAGGGTTTTTTTTCGAGCCGCTCGCGGGCTTCGCCGAGGTTGTAGGCCAGGTCGGCGCGATGCCCGAGCCGTTCGAGGGCTTCGGACATGACCTGGGCATGGTCTTGCTCATCATCCACGATGAGCAGCTGGGCTTTGTGAATCAGGCTATCGGACATCCCTGCTAGGATAAGGGGAGCCGAAGAGCCGGTCTAGCCCTCGTTCACCAGCGGAAGAAGCGATACGGGTCGTCCCAGTCCTCGGGTTGGTCGAGGTAAAGACCCTGCAGCCATCGGCCTGGCGTATCGCGCGTGACGGACGGGCCGGGCTTGCCCTGCTCCGGCGCCACCGGTGTCGCAAAACGGGACAGCAGCGGTGTCTCGGCACGAATTCCCAGATTGGCCAATATACGCGTCAGCACAAACGACGTGCGGCGGTAGGTCCGTTTCAGGTTGAGCGGCTCGTGTGCGGCCCCATCAACATTGGTGATGGCGTAAGGCGGAAGTTGGCAGAACACCACGTTGGCCTGCTGTGCCAGGACGCCATCGCCGATGGGCGTGGCCCCGGCCGACACGAGGGGCAACTCCCGGGGGTCGCGGTTGTGGACGTCGGCCGGGGCGATTCCCGCCAGAAACGAGTTGGCCGCAGGTGGTTCAAAGTAAGCGGCGATGTGTTCGGCCTTCTTCGTGTCCACCTTGAACGGCAGGAATGTGTTGGCTTCCGTTTGGTCCAGGCCCAGTGCCAACAAATGGCCGCCGGCCTTCAGGAAGTCGGCGACGGCCACTTTGTTCGCCGCGAGTTTCTTCCCGCCGCCGGTGGCGACGATGAGAACCTGATCGGGCGAAAGTACCCCGCCGTCATAAGAACCGGCGGCAACTCCCGCAAACGTCAGATATCGCCGGCCGGGCTCGTCGCCGACGTAGACCGCCGGTCGGGACGAGCTGGGTGGCGAGGGCCGGGTACCAAGAGAGACGTAGGAGAGGATGTTGCGGACGAGCCGGGTGGCGGCGGGGTCGTCCTCGGTTCGGCCGGTCACGTCCATCTGGCAGAAGAGAATCGACCCCTTGCCTTCGCGATATTCCATCAGCGGGCTGTATTGGAGGCTGTAGCCGCCATCCACGATGGGCAGGAAATCGCCGCGGGCCGGTTTTTCGATGAGGGCCGAGGCGACGTTGCCGCGATTGCCGCAGCGCCAGACGCGCGAGACTTCGATGCCGCACCACTTGACGGCCGGCGCGCCGTTGTAGCGCGGGCTCAGTTCATAATTCAGGCGCGGCGGCAGGATCGTCGCCTCGCCGCACCAGTCCCGCAGATGGTCCACGTCCAGGCCGGCCAGAAGCGGATGATCGGGGACGCGCTTGAAAACCTGTCGCAGGCCATACTCCGCGACGCGGAAGCCCAGGCGCTGCTCCAGCACTTCGCCGGTCTGCTCGAACACGACCACCTTCAGGCCGTTGCGGACGCGGCTGATGTCGGGTGCCGAACCATCCAGCGTCAGCGCGCCTTTCCCGATGACAAGGATGTCGAAGCCGGAAAGGTCCGCCTTCGCATCGACGGACTTTGCCGTCGCGCCCAGCGCCGCCAGGAGTCTGGTGGTGTCACCTTTGGGGTCAAAGACGGCGATCTTCGCGTCAGTTCGCACTTTTTCCGCAGGCGGTTGAACGTGGAACGTGAACGTGTCTGTCTGGGCTTCGCCCGTCGAGAAACGGAAGGTCGCGCTCAGTTCATAGTTGCCCGGCTCCAGGGCGGCGGGCAATGGCACGCGCAGGGGAATGCGCTCCTGCTGGCCGGTGGCGATCGTCACTTGCCGGGCACCGGTGACGGCCTGCGGCAGGGCACAGGACCAGCGGCAGTCGCAGGTCACCGTCTGCCGCGAGTTGTTGATGACGACAAGCTGCTTCTCAATGGTCTGGCCGGGCGTGAAGTTGTGGTCTTTGCTCGTAAACGCGGCCGGTTTGCCGGCGATGTACGCCAGCAACGGCATATTGTTGCGCAGAATGGCCTGTCCATCGGCCGTCGGAATCCAGTCCGATTGCTTGAAAGCTGTGTCCATGCATTCGTATTGCC